>JAIWOA010000002.1 GCA_020217115.1 Calditerrivibrio sp.
ACATTTTTATCCCTTAAAATAATTTCAAAGCCTTTAGCAACTGTTTCAGCTGTGGCACCACCACCTACATCGAGGAAGTTTGCAGGATTACCACCTTCATGTTTTATAATATCCATAGTGGCCATTGCAAGACCAGCTCCATTAACCATACAACCTACATTCCCATCAAGTTTTATATAGCTCAAATTGTAGTTGGATGCTTCTATTTCTGTTGGCTCTTCCTCTGTCAAATCCCTCATGGCTTGAGCTTCAGGCTGACGGAACAATGCATTATTATCAAAGGAAACTTTTGCATCTAAAGCTATAAATTTTTTATCCTTAGTTCTTATGAGTGGGTTTATTTCAACAAGCTCCGCGTCGTAATCCTCATAAACTTTATAGAGAGTCTGAATAAAATTTACAAATCTATTTACCTCTTCTTTTGGAAGGCCAAGGGCAAAAGCAAGCTTCCTTGCATGAAATGCCTGAAACCCTATGAGTGGATCAATGTGAAGCTTTACTATTTTTTCAGGAGCTGTAGCAGCTACCTCCTCTATATCCATCCCACCCTCTGTCGATGCTATTATTACAGGCATCTCAAGGGCTCTATCTAATAAAATACTTAAATAAAACTCTTTTTCAATATCTGCACCTTCTTCAATGTAGATACGGTTTACAGTTTTACCCTCTGGTCCAGTTTGGTGAGTCACCAATGTCTTACCTAAAAGAGATTTAGCAATAAGTCCAACCTCTTCAGTACTCTTAGCTATTTTAACTCCACCAGCTTTACCCCTTCCACCAGCGTGAATTTGAGCTTTTACAACCCATATCTCCTTTTCACCGCCGAGTTGCTGGGCAATTTTTACTGCGTTTTCTGCTTTGAAAGCAACATAACCTTTAGGTGTCGGAACACCATATTTACGAAAAATGTCTTTGGCTTGATGCTCATGAATATTCATAGCAACCCCTTTTATTAGTTTATTATATTTAAACATTGAATCTGTTAACAATAAAACTTTTAATATAAATTTTCAACTATTTTTCATATAAACAATATTTTATAAAGCATTTATATTTTATGAATCAAAGTTCATGTAAATTTTAACTTAAAATAATTAACTAATAGTTCCAGCCAACCAACAATATATTTATAATATTGACAGCAGCTACTATACATATGGAGATAACCATATATTTCAATAGGGGTAACCCAATCGATTTCCCTCCAATAAAGTTTGCTATTATCCCCTTAACAAGTGTATTTACAGCAGAGGCTATTAAAATACCATAGACTGATATATAGTAGAAGTTCTCCTCCATAGATAGTTTTGAAAGATATATTGTTATGGCATCCACATCCGCCAATCCTGAGAAAAATGCAGCAGCTATTACTCCTGATTTTCCCAATAGCATTTTACCTTTCTCTGCAAAGAACACTATAATACTCAATATTAATGCAAATTTTATCGAAGATACTATGTCTATCGGATTTTGTATCTTAATAGGTATATTTTCGGAATGATTTTTAAGCTTATTTCTGATTATAAATAGCTGGATTATTATATAAAGACAAGCAGATAATATGGATAAACCCAAACTCAATGCAAGATCTGGATTAAATATTATGGCAATTATTAGTATTCTAAAAAACATAACAAGCCACGATAAAAGTATCCCAAAAATGTAAAAGTCAGGTAGTTTATCATTTTCATTATAATATTTAGAGAGACTTATGGTAACAGCCGTTGAAGATACAAGTCCACCAAGAATTGATGACGTCAAAATACCCTTCTCAGATCCTAATATTTTTATAGAAATATACCCCAAAAAAGATATTGAGGCTATTACTATCACTATCTTAAATATTTCACTGTATGTGATTGTTGTCCAGCTACCTATAGGGGTGTCTGGTAGAAGTGGATAAATAACTGCAACAAGTATTAAAAACTTTAACATTGCAATAATCTCTTCTATACTTATCTTCTTTATAAATTCATGTATCTGTATCTTGAGACTAAGCACACCCATTATAATTACTGCAGATGCTGATGCAACATATCTGTAACCGTAGGAAGCCAATACAGAAATGGTAAAAACAGCAAACATGGTTATTTCAGTTGTAATCCCTATATCCCTGTTATCAAAGTTTCTGTAAACAGATATGATAAAAAAACTAAACCCAATAAAGGAAACAAAGATAAAATATTGATTTATATTCATCGATATAAATGATGAAAGGGCAGCAAAGATACCTATTATAGTAAATGTTCTAAGCCCGGCGATCCTCTTTCCGTCATCGTCTGTTCTGTTTTGCCATCCCCTCTCAAGACCTATAAGGGAAGACAATAACACAGCCAATAGTAAATCTGTATATTTGTTCATTCACCCTCTTAATTTTCTTTTAATACTAATTTTATGGGATAAAAAATTATTATTCAAGGGGAATTTTTACATTGTTATAATATATAAACATTATTAATTAATCTAAGAAAAAATTTAGGTACGGAAAATAAAAAAAATATTTGACAACAAAACAGTTTGATGCAATTATAATAATTTATACTAACGGAGGATTTTATGAATGTAGTACTACCTGATAAAAGTAAAATAGAATTGGTAGATGGCAGTACAGTTGCCGATCTGGCAAAGAAAATAAGTGAAGGTCTTTACAAAAGAGCAATAGCAGCTAAAGTTAATGGGAATATTGTTGATTTATCATATAAGTTAAATGAAAATGATGAGGTTACCATACTTACGGATAAAGATGCTGAATCCCTTGATATTTTAAGACATTCCACAGCTCACCTCATGGCTCATGCGGTTCAACAACTTTTTCCCGATGTAAAGGTTACTATAGGGCCTGTAATCCAGGATGGTTTTTTCTACGATTTTGATACAAACAAACCCTTTACAGAGGATGATCTTGTTAAAATAGAAGAAAGGATGACAGAATTGTCCAAAAAAGATATCAAAATAGAGAGATCTGAGATTGATAGTAATGAGGCAATAAAAAAATTCTCCGATATGGGTGAAAACTATAAGGTAGAGATTATTCAAGATATTGGAGAATCAAAGATTTCTCTTTATTCTCAGGGAGATTTTACAGATCTCTGCCGTGGTCCCCATGTACCTTCAACCGGTCATATAAAATATTTTAAGCTTTTAAGTGTTGCTGGTGCTTACTGGAGGGGTGATGAAAAGAACAAAATGCTACAAAGGATATATGGTACTGCATGGTTTAAGAAAAGTGATCTTGACGAGTATATAAATAGGCTTGAAGAGGCTAAAAAAAGGGATCATAGAAAATTGGGTAAAGAGCTTGAACTATATGGCACCTTTGATGAAATAGGTTCGGGGCTGATCTGTTGGATGCCAAAAGGGGCAAAGGTAAGATCTACAATTGAAGATTTTTGGAGAAAGGAACACTACAAAAATGGTTATGAACTTCTCTATACACCACATATAGGTAAAGCAACTCTCTGGAACACATCGGGACATCTCGATTTCTATTCAGAAAATATGTACTCTCCTATGGATATTGAGGGGCAGAACTATTTCATTAAGCCGATGAATTGCCCTTTCCACATAATGATTTATAAATCCAAAAACAGGTCATACAGGGATCTTCCCCTCAGGTGGGCAGAACTTGGTACAGTATATCGATATGAAAGGTCTGGCGTTTTACACGGTTTGTTGAGGGTTCGAGGATTTACTCAAGATGATGCCCATATTATATGTGCTCAAGATCAGATTGAATCTGAAATCAATGAGGTTCTCAATTTTTCTTTACAGATATGGAAGACCTTTGGCTTTAGCTCAATAAAAGGTTATATTGCAACAAGACCTGCAAAAAGTGTGGGAGATGACTCTCTGTGGATGGCAGCAACAAATTCTCTCATGAATTCAATTAAGCAATCTGGAATAGAATATGAACTTGATGAGGGTGGTGGTGCTTTTTATGGTCCCAAAATAGATTTAAAGGTAAAGGATGCCATAGGAAGAGAATGGCAGATGACCACTATACAATTTGACTTTAATCTCCCTGAAAGATTTGACATGACCTATGTAGATAAAGATGGAAAAGAAAAAAGACCATATATGGTTCACAGAGCATTGCTGGGTTCACTTGAAAGGTTTTTTGGTGTTTTAATTGAACATTATGCTGGTGCATTCCCATTCTGGCTTGCTCCAGTACAGATAAAAATTATGAACATATCTGATGAACAGGCTGAATATTGCATATCCCTCGGGAAAAAGCTTAAAGAAAATGGTTTTAGAGTCGAATTAGATCTTAGAAATGAAAAAATAGGTTACAAAATTAGGGAAGCTCAGATGTATAAAATTCCCCACATGCTTGTTATCGGTTCACAAGAAAAGGATAACAATCTTGTAACTGTTCGCCTCAGGAATGGGGAAAATAAAAATAATCTTGATTTTTCTGATTATTTTAGTGTAATAAATGAAATTAATACAAATAGAAGCATTAATCTTTGGAGGTGATTTATAAGCGAAAAAGCTCTTGAAAACGAAAGAATTAACGAAGAAATAACTGTAAAAGAAGTTAGATTGATATTAGAAGATGGCAAACAAGCAGGAATAGTTCCAACTTCTCAGGCCATTGCGATGGCTCAGGAAAGAGGATATGATTTAGTGGAAGTAGCTCCAGGAGCCAATCCCCCAGTTTGTAGACTTCTCGATTACAGTAAATTCAAGTTTGAAAAGATAAAAAAGGAAAAAGAGGCAAGGAAAAAACAGCGCCAAAATATGATAGAAACTAAAGAGCTGAAGCTTAGGCCAAAGATTGATGATCATGATTATGAAGTTAAACTCAGACAAATGAGAAAATTTCTTGAAGATGGTGATAAAGTTAAGATAGTTGTTAGATTTAAAGGTCGGGAAACCATGTTTGGAGAACATGGAATAGATCTGCTAAACAGAATTACGGCAGATTTAGCTGATCTCTGCGTTGTTGAAAAGAAACCAGAGATGCAGGGTCGTCAACAGGTGATGGTTATTGCACCTAAAAACTAAAATTTTGGAGGAACAATGCCAAAGGTAAAAACCCACAGAGGTGCTGCCAAGAGGTTTAAAGTTACTGGCAGCGGTAAGATTAAGTACAAAAGGAGCTTTTTGAGGCACATCCTCACCTCAAAGTCCACTAAGAGAAAGCGCGCATTGCGCCACCCTGGCATCCTGGAAGGTGCTGATTGCGCCAATATCAGGAAGCTATTACCATACGTTTAGAAGGAGGATGGTGTGCCAAGAGCAAAAGGTGGTTTTAAAACCAGAAGAAGAAGAAATAAGTGGCTAAAGGTCACAAAAGGTTTCAGGGGTGTAGCTAATAATGTCTACAAAAATGCCCGTGAATATGCAGAAAGAGCCCTTGCTTATGCCTACAAAGGTAGAAAACTTAAAAAGAGAGATTTTAGGGCACTCTGGATTACAAGGATCAATGCTGCAGTTAGACAATATGGATTAAGCTACAGTAAATTCATAGGAATGCTAAAGGACAAGAAGATAGACATAGACCGTAAGGCATTGTCTGAACTTGCTATCAGGAATCCTAAAGAATTTGAATCTCTTGTAAATCAGGTAAAAAACTAATATATGGGAGCGCAAGCTCCCTTTTTTCAACCTATGTCTAAAGAAAAATTATCTATAAAAGGTACCTTGTTGGTTCTTTTTGCCGCTATGTTATGGGGAACAACTGGCACAAGTCAGGGGCTGGCTCCAGCAGGAGTTTCCTCTTCCGTAATAGGTACAACAAGATTGCTATTGGGAGGTCTATCCCTATTTACCATTCATATTATTATAAATGGGAAAAAGATCTATTCTAACGATAACATTGATGAAGATAACAATTCTCTAAAATATATATTTTGCTGGGTATTGGGAATTATAACGGTTGTAACATACCAGATTACATTCTTCTATGGCGTAAAGATGTCTGGAGTAGCAATCGGTACGGTCGTTGCCATAGGTAGTTCACCACTATGGGCAGGTATTTTAGGGTATATTTTTTTGAATGAAAAACCCTTTCGAATCTGGTATATCTCTACAATTATGTCTGTCTTTGGATTATTTTTACTGACTATCAACCCCGGATCAACAAACTTAGATTTTAGCATTATAGGAATAATTTTAACTTTGCTGGCCGGTTTATCCTATGCGATATATGCTCTATCCGCAAAGATACTTTTGAAAAGATACAGGCCAGACTTTGTGATGACAATCTTTTTTCTGGGTGGGGGGATTCTTTTATCTCCAATAATATTTTTTAACGATATGAAATGGATTATCACCATTAGAGGTTTTGTAATGGTTCTTCATTTAGGATTATTTGCCACTGCCCTATCATATTTTCTTTTTTCAAGGGGGCTTAAACTTATTCATGTATCTAAAGCATCTACACTTTCCCTTGCTGAACCACTAACTGCGTCCATTTTAGGGGTAATGGTATTAGGTGAAAATCTCAGTTTCAACAATTTTTTGGGTATCGTTATAATTTTTGTAAGTCTTTTAATTTTATCAAAAAACTAAATTTTTTGATAGGCAGTCTTCTCAATAAATTCATCCAATTTATCAGAGATAAGACCAAAGGTTACATTCAATATATCATCAGTATTCAGATTTATTATGATCTTTTCCCTTTCAAAATACATTAAACCCTTTAAAAACTCGTTAAAATCAAGTCCAACTTTTTCTGCAACCTCCTTTGGATTTAGTTTTATTGGGTTTGGAACCTTCTTTAATATCAATTCATTCTTCATAAAAAAAGCTATTGCCATATTTATCTTGTAGTGTGTAAGATTTACAAATCTTTTGTTCATTGTAAAAAGTCTTGTGGTTAATATATTCATAAGGTTTAGTGTAAAAGCTGGTATTTTTGTAAGTGCTTCTAAAAACTGTTTTTTATTCATTTTTAACAATGTAGATTTAACAGTGGTCCTTATGGAAGCAGATCTACTATTTTTTAAGAAAATACTCATTTCTCCAAAGATTGATCCTTTGTCGAGGAGTGCAATTCTTACGAGCGAGTCTTTGTAATCTGTTGTTAACACCTCGACCTGACCCTCTATAATAATGTAAACATCATCAGTGTCATCATTTTCTCTAAATATAAAACTACTTGAATCAAGCTCGATACTCTCCCCAAACTTCAAAAGGTGTTCTATCACTTTATCGTTTATCTTGATATTAGCAGGTGTAAGCTCTTGATTATCCATATTTTCCTCCAGCTACCATTTAAAGTTTCTTAATATTATTTAATTGCTTTTGTAAAGTATTTTTTTCAATTTTACCATTCTTAAATAGCATATTATTGACTTCAGCCACAAATATCTCTGCATTTTTTCTCAATTCTTCATTGCTAATACCTTTGACATTCTGTTCTAATGTAAGTTGTCTATCTATATTTACCCCCTTCTTTATAAGTAGCTTATAGAATTTTTCAATGTATCGGTTATAATCCCCCTTTTTTCGCAGTAAAAAAGGTGAGAATAATACCAATAAAGAGGATAAAAAGATTATAAAATAGAGAATATATCGTTTTTCCACCTTAAAATTAAACTGTTTTAAGGATTTTCCAGCTTTCATTGCAATCTGTAGCTGTGTTTGTAGATTGTAATTTATAACTAACTTTGTCCAGTAATAGGATACGTAGTCTGCATATAATTTTACACGGAATGATAACGGAAGTTTATTGCGATTTGTAAAATTCTCCACAGATGCGGGGGTTGGATCTATTCGATACCATTTATTGTCAAATAAAGCTTCAACCCATACATGAGCATTTTTATTGGTAATGATGTAGTAACCACCTTCTCTATTATAAAATCCACCCAGATAACCACCCACAAGTCTGGCAGGAAAGCCATTACTCCGAAGTATTAGAGCAGCTGCAGAAGCAAAATATTCACAGTTACCCTTTTTATTATCGAATAGAAATTCTTCTATAGGGTTTGAGCTTGTGGGAAGACCAGTTGTAGAATAGGTAAAATTGCTACGGAAATAATTTTTGATGCTGGAAACCATAATTAAAGGGTTCTTATCATAAAATTGTTTACTAAACTCTTTTATCCTACCTGAGGTATTTGAACTATCCGAAGATGGCTCAATATCTGAATAATCGTCATAAAGATACTCTGAAATAAAAAACTTACCTTTGTAATATATCTTCTGATTTACCTCATTTTTTATCTTCAATTCCAGCTTCTCTGTAAAATAAACTTTTTCTTTATCAATAGTCACAGAATAGGGTCTATCAGGAGAAATCAGGTAACTCTCCCCCGTTGGTTCCAGATATATTTCATAATCGATAATTTTAGCATTCTCGATTTTTGGACGTTTTATATTTTTCTGGGTAGTAGAGCTCCACTTTCCATCTCTATATTCATCAAACACTATCCCTCGCCAATAAAGATCCCTTTCATCTATCTCCTGCATTTTTGCCCTGAAGGCAACTCTATTGTCATCCTGTATATTGGAAACCTGCCCAAGGTTAATATTTGAAGTAAAACCTGTTTTTGAAGATTCACCTACATTAAGAAATTCAAATAAGGGGGTAGGTGTTCTCGGTATTACAAAAAAAAGGAAGATGGCAAGTGGAATCGATACCAGAGGTATGATAGAGGATTTTATTGTGAGAGCTTTAAGTTCTGTATTCTTAATAAATTTATCTCCAGTATTGTCATAAATTGTCAACATTATAATGAGTATATTTAATAGAAAGATAGCAGATATTATATATAAAATAAAAACAGCCCCAACATCTAAAAGTCCCGAAGCTGTGATGAGAAATATTGAAAGAACTACTATCTGCATATAGTCACGATATTTTTTATTTTCAAGAAACTTTATTGAGATAAAAATAGTCATGATATGTATTAATGAATTAACAAGATTGTTTAAAGAGGTATTATAAAAGATATAAATGGTGAGAAATAGTCCAATAATCGTTAAAAAATTCCTGTTTATATAGATAAAATACCTTTTTTCGTTGAAAAAGTTAAATACTATGACTGCCAGAGTAATGATCAAAAAAATAGGGTTCAAATGTTTTGATACACTAACGATAGAGATTATTACCAATATCGATATCAAAACATCTATGTATCTTTTAAGATTTACCATATAGTGCCAACTCTTTGAATAATTCCCTTTTTATCTGGTTACTTACCATTGGTGGATAGGTTTTTCCATTTAGAGAAAATATCAGTCTTACAGAATTTTCATAGGCGATAAGAACTATTTTTGTAGCAACGCTCAATGCCTCCTCTATCGGATAAATATTTTTTATATCATCAAAATCCACAAAGATAGTTTTTCCATCATCACCAGTATACTCCTTTGTATAAAGGTTACCTGTTTTGGCAAATTGTTTCCAAAATATCCTTCTTGAGGGATCATTGGAGTAGCCTCGTATATTACTTAGCTCTTCAAGTTTGTGAGTTATCGTCTGGCTACCTGTGTCTTCCCCTTCATCTTTATGAAAATTTTTATCATATATAAATTCTGCAGGTTTGGGAAATACAATAAATGTATCATCACTTCTATATCTTTTGTATCTTACAAAAAAATTAAAGGGGAAGGGGGAGCTGACTATTATCTCACATATCTTATTTATTCCTCTGATTTTAGGGGTAATTCTGAAATTTATATCTAAATTTGAAATATTCCCAAGATAGATTACCTTACTACTACTCCCAGATAATTCTATATTCAGCAACACTGATGGTAGGAATCGTTTATTGTTTTTAACAAAAAGATTCAAACTTCCAATCTCTTCAGCAAACAATTCTCCATTATCAACAATTAGAAAATGAAGACCATCCAGATTGGCTTTTCCTAAAAATCCAGATATACCCATAACAGCAAGCATGAAGGATACAACAATAAAAACAAGATTGTTATTGGTATTTATTGCTGAGAAACCAAGAAATATTGTAAGTACTATATAAATCCATCCAGCCTTTGTGATCTTAATCATAGGGGAGTTTGATCTCCTTAATAATCTCACTTA
>JAIWOA010000003.1 GCA_020217115.1 Calditerrivibrio sp.
AGCCTTCATTCTGTTTATCTCAGAAAATGATACTGGAACGCCGAGGGAAGGTGTAGTAGTGCCTACTCTTCCTGGTAACATCATCATACAGTTATCTTCCTTTGTAAATTCCCTATTTACAGCACCTATTGCCCTTGCAAGCTCATACCTCTCACTATTGGAAAGTTTTTTGAATTCATCTTCAGGAACGTAAATCAGGTAATCTATCTTTTCAAAGATACTGCCCCCCATAAAATTCCCTTTTACTTTAAGGATAACAGAAAGATTTTCTATAATATCATCGTCCGACAACTGTTTGTTTCCAATAATTGAGTTTGCCTGTAAAGGCCTGCATTGAACAAGATTTATCTTTGGCTCTTCAGGGCTGATAAAGTTTAGTGTAAATTCTATGTCCACAGGGTGTTCATAATATTTTTCCAGTGTCTGAAGAACAGCTTTCAGGTAATCAAGAGTATTCGTATTATTTATCAGACCATTAAAGCTAAGGTATAGTATCTTTTCAAACCTATTCTTTCTACTCTCAAGTGCCCTCTCTGTTGCAAAATCTCTAGATGCTACAAGATCAAGGAGCCATGGGGGGATTATACTATATACTTTGTTAACCGGAACAGCATGTTTGCCAGCTTTGTCTATCTGAAGTGCATCGATAAACTTTTGTGAGTATTTTCTAATTTCATTTATATCATGATCTGTTTCTAAATTTGGATTACTAAGGGATATTATTTTAGAGTGTTCCCCTTCGTTGGTATTTACTGCCCTTGTGCCAAGCCCCAATACCAATCTTATCATCCCATCATAAGGATTTATATCTTCATGCCATACATAGGTATTGTAAGACAAACCTACACCTGCCATATCAGGAAAATATAGATCCCCATGGTAGTTTCCAGAGACTCTCTGCACCAGCACACACATCAATTCTTCAGATCTATCCAGCCCTCTCTCTTTACGGTAGATAAGAGCCTCTCTACTCATCGAACTTGAATATATCCGTTTTAAAGAATTAAGGAAGTCTTTGTACCTTTTCTCGGGAGATCCCGATATGGAAGAGAAAAAACTCTCATATTTCCCAGCAAAAGCGTTACCAAAACCATCCTCCAGAAGAGAACTTGATCTTATTACTATTGGATACTGTCCAAAATAGTTTAACATCAGTTTGAACTTTTCCTCTATATATTCAGGAAAATCACCTGTCAAAAAAAGTCTCTCAAGTTTCTCTCCGAAAACATAATACCCCTCTGGATCTTTCTGGGAAACAAAAAGATCCCACCATCCGTTATATATAATATATTCATAATATACATCTGATCCTATAAAAAATGAATCATGCTGTTCTGAAATATCATTCCAGAAATCAAGACGTTCCTCCAATATTTTTCTTGCAAGCAATACACCTGCAGCTTTCCCACCAATGAACCCAGTGCCGATAAGACGCTCTTTGATGTTTATCAGATCCTCCATTTTCATATAGGTTTTATAGAGAGAGATAATCTTTGGATCCCTGCTGATCATTAAGCTACAGATACGATCAAAAAGCTTCTCATATTCCTCAGATCCATATTTTGAGACCAATCTCTTGGCCATCATAAATAGTCTATCCCAATAATCAATATGCTTATCTATATCATTCTGTATAACACTACAGATAGATGTACTAAGATGTGTCACATGGTAACTTGATGTAACAGTTTCAAAATCACCATTTTTAATGTATCTGTGGGGTAAAAACATCGTAGGAGAATGTCTTTCATATACTTTTAATGGATGAATGTAGTAATCATTGTTATAGTTTAGAACCTCCAGCATCACCTGGGTTGTATCCTGAATAGAACTAATAGTCTGAAAAGAATGATAATGTTTGTATATAGCAAAATACGAAACGGTATCAAATATATACAAAAAAGGACATGTTATCTTAAAAAAATTTGCCACCATCCAGTCAGTTGCCCAAAAGTTAACAAGATCGGACAGACAATCAAATATATAAAAAACCTCTTTACCATTTTTATCGATCATATTGTAGATGCTCGATGCAAACTTCTCAAAACTACTTATATCAGGATGAAAAATATCTATTTTTGCCAGATTATCTATTAAAGGTTCATGGTTTGCAAATCTTACATAGACAACCTTCCTTTCTCCCATTATGGAAGACTCAACGAAAGGCTTGATAAAAAATTTGTAGTCCCTTATATTTGTAATCTCCCATACTACATTGTCACCAAGTCTAATATTATCAAGTATTCTGTCGAGACCAAAAACACCTGAAGGTACAGGTTCCTTGAAATACATAATTATCCCATCCTATCCATTATTGATGTTATATCCCTTTTATTAACCCCTTTTTCAAACAAAGAGGTATGGGAAATCTGAGGAAGCATCTCCTCTTGAGTTAATTTCTTAGTTTGATATATAACACCTATTGCAAGCTTATCCTCTTCCTGAATTATTCTAAGGGCATCTGCATAATTGCTTCGATCATACTCTTCAGTCAATTTATAAACCTTTGAATCGTAATATTCATAGCTGTAGGTTTTTCCAAAGGTAACGCAGGGCTGCAAAACCTCTATGTGGGCAAAACCTTTGTGGTTAATCCCCTCTTTTATCAAATTTTTCAAATGTTCCATATCTCCAGAATAACCCCTTGCAACAAATGTAGCACCTGCGGATAGAGATATAAGCAAACCATTTAAAGGTTCATCAATAACGCCATGGGGTGTTGATTTACTTTTCAATCCTCTGTCGGTTGTAGGAGATGCCTGTCCTGTAGTAAGACCATAAACATGGTTATTATGAACCAGATAGGTGATATCCAGATTTCTCCTTATTGCGTGTACAAAGTGACCCATCCCCATACCATAGCCATCTCCATCACCACCATTTATCAGGACAGTCAGCCTGTTATTTGCAAGCTTGACACCTGTGGCAACAGGCATAGTCCTGCCATGGAGTGTATGAAACCCATATGTTCTAAGATAGTTTAACATCTTACCCGAACAACCTATCCCTGATATATTGACAATATCCTTCCCATTTATTCCAAGCTCTGCAAAAGCACCTTTTATAGCATTCCATATGGCAAAATTACCACAACCCGGACACCAATTTGGAAGTTTCCCTGAATTAAATTCCACAGCCTTCATATAATACCCCCAAGTAACTTTTCCCTGAGTTCTTCAATAAAAAATGGTCTACCATCATATTTCAGTAATCTTTTACTGATCAAGATACCTGTATGTTCAGCAATAATATCCCCCAGTTGCCCTGTCTTATTATTTTCCACAAGAACAAGATCTTTACCTTCCAGCATACCCTTTACTTTATACCAATCGATGGGATGTATAGCAGAAAAATGTATAAAATTTACCATTTCGGTATCTTTTATGATCTCCATCATCTGTCCTTTTAGAGAACCCCAGCAAACTACTGTCAATTCTGCATCAGAATTACCATAAAGTTTTGGAATTGGGAGATCATTCTTTATAAAATCTATTTTTTTAAACCTTCTATCCTGTTGCATCACCCTGTTTTCACCATCGTCAGTCACAAAACCGAACTGATCATGCTCATTGCCAGAAGCTTTATACAAACCACCAGGTACACCGGGAAATGTTCTACAACCTATCCCCTTTTCCACTTCCTTGTATCGTGGATAAAATTCCATAGTTTTTTCCGGATCTCCATCAAATAGGAACCCCCTATCTATTGATAATTCTGAAGTATCAAAACGTTTAGTGGAAAAATATGATTCCGAAAGGAACTTATCACTCATAACAAAAACTGGTACATGGTATCTCTCTGCCAGATTAAATGCTTCAAAGGTGTAGTAAAAAAGCTCATCAACATCCCCCGGAGTAAAAACTATTCTAACAAATTCATCCTGAGATGCATTTAAAATAAATTTTAGATCTGACTGCTCAGTCCATGTTGGCATCCCGGTGGCAGGTCCAGGTCGCTGACTTTCAACAATCACGATAGGAGTTTCAGCTATAGCTGCAAGTCCAAGACCCTCAACCATCAAAGAGAAACCTCCTCCTGCCGTGGCCACCATACTTCTTGCCCCAGCAAAGCTTGCACCAATAGCCATATTTATTGCTGATATCTCATCTTCTGTATGCTTGGTAATAATATTATATCTCCTTTCCTCCTCTGCCAGAAAATGTAGAATAGAGGATGCAGGAGTCATAGGGTATGTGGCAAAAAAGTTTACACCTGCGGCAATTGCTCCCATCGAAATAGCCTCATTTCCTGTAAGAACTATATTCTCCGTCAAGTCCTCAAAGTGGTCAACTTTGAAAAGAGTTTCATTAACTGCATGATACCCCAATTCAGCTCCTCTTAGATTTATATTAAAGAGCTTTTCTGAAGGATAAAACTCTCGTAATAGAGACTCAAGAACTTTGAAGTCGATACCCATAAGTTTTATAAGACTGCCCATCGCAATGCTATTTTTTACTACTTCATTAGCTTCAAGGCTTTTTACAATACTTTTAAAAGGGACATTTACAACCTTACCTTTTATTTTCTCTATTTCTTTGCTGTTTTCTATGTCCAGAATAACAAACATCTCCTCAGTAATCTTCTCTTTTTGTATAGCAACATCAGCAAGTGCCACCAATATATTGTATGAGCTGAATGGTGCATTTATAAATCTTTTATCAGCTTCAATGAGAAAAGAGTTGTACCCTCCCCTTATCAGAGATGGATATTCCGGATACCCATGCACGTAGTATCCAGATCTCTTAAATAGCTTTAACAACATCAATCCAGAACTCATTATTCCAAGTCCAGCTGGACCCCCAATTTTTATCCCAAACATATTTCACCTCAAACTTAATCTATACTTGTGAAGCAGAATATCAGGTTCATAGGAAGATTTGGCAAGCCTTAGAGAAGGTTTCCCCAAATCCTGCTCAAAATTCAAATAAGTATACCTTTTAGGAAGCATATTTGCAAAACTATTATAAATATACTGGTACACCCCTTTATAATCTTTTATCCCCTTTGCAAAGTGTATGACAAATGTATCATTGTTTATCTCTTCACCCATTATGAAACCTACAGGTTTATCTTCCACATAGTATATTATACCACATATTACAAGTTCTTCAGAATATTTTATTGCATCCATATTAGCAAGATAATCTGTATCAGCTACACTTTCACCAATGGAGATCTGCCACTGCTCCAGAATATAGATTGCATCATCCTTTGTATCCTCTACCAAAGGCTTAATTTCTGCCTTATAATTCTCTGTAAACTGCTTTAATAGATTTCTTTTCCCGTGTAGATTTCTCCCTTTGAATGTTGTCATCTTGTCCAGCGTAAAGATATAGTCTGTATCATCGAGGTTCGAGGTAATTATATATTTGTCTTCATATTTTTTTACCCATTCATACTCAAGGGGGAATATAAAATCAATATCTTCTAACAACCTATCAATCTCTTTTGTGCTCAAAAGATTAAAATCAAAGGTGGGCATATAATATTTTTTACCATCGTATGTGACCCCCTTAATGAGTATATCCTCTCCATAACATACTTCATATTTATGATTTCGTCTGAAAAGGTAAAGGTTTGCAAAGCTGTACTCAGATATTCTTGTATCAATATTTTTTAACTTTTTAAAAAGTAATTCCTTATGTTTTAAATCAAGTGCTTCAGATTTCATATTTTATCCATCTCCTCGAATAGTATCTTTTAAAAATCAACATAGCCTGTACAATTATCGAAATTGTCATTGCCCACCATATGCCGTAAGCTCCAAATCCCAATACAACTCCGAGAAAAGCCAGCGGTATCCTTACACCCCAGAGGGATCCAAGTATCCTTTTCATCGTTGCCTTAGTATCCCCAGCTCCATTTAATCCTCCAATAAGTATTGTTCCTATTGCCATGAAAGGTTCACTTATAGCACTTATGTATATGTAATGGATACTTGCTTTGACAACACCTTCATCTTTGGAAAGTAAGTTAGCTATATTTTCGGCATTAAAAACTACTAACATCGTCATGATAGATATTATAGCAGATCCTATAATAGTTGTCCATAAAGAATTCCTGTAGGCATCTTCATACCTTTTTTCTCCAAGTAGATTCCCAATTATTACAGCGTTTGCCATACTAAATGCAAAGGATGGAAGAAAAATGATCGACTCTATTCTCATCCCATTAGTAAAGGCTGCCATAAAAGTGGTATTCTTCTCAGGCAATTTACTTATAAGAACATATATTATGATAGAGGCTAACTGCCACCCTATCTGCACA
The DNA here is from genome assembly GCA_020217115.1 of Calditerrivibrio sp. Lineage (GTDB taxonomy): Bacteria > Chrysiogenota > Deferribacteres > Deferribacterales > Calditerrivibrionaceae > Calditerrivibrio. Next base: position 6,268 of record JAIWOA010000003.1, read on the forward strand.
ATACTAGTTGGCCAACCTATACTGATAGCTTTTTTAAATAGATTCTTATCAAAAATTCTTACCTTGAATATCGCATCCCTTAGATGATAAATATTTATCAAAGCTCCAACGAAGATTGCCGTTAAAGTAGACAACACCAACCCCCTAAAACCTACCCCAAGATAAAAAACATAAAGTATATTTGTCCCTATATTTAGTACGCAAACTATAGACATAGTAATAAGTGATTTTTTTATCATTTTGCTTGACCTTAATATTCCGTTTGTCACTATTAGCAGATAATGGAATACGATCATAAAGATATATATCTCTAAAAATGACCTTATATAATATTTTAACTCCTCTGGAGGTGATAATATATCATTTATAAGTGGGGTTAAAATAAAAGCTATGGATGCAAGTATGATGGAAATAAAGAAAACAGCTACAACTGCAGTGTAGGATAATTTATAAAACTCCTGTTTTTCTGCTGTAAAAAGCCTTGATGCCACTGCAACTACCCCTATGTTGAAGGCATTTCCTACAACTATCAAAATGAAGTATATCTGTGAAACAAAACCTATTGAAGCCTGTACCTCTTTGGAAATCTTCCCAGCTATATACACATCTGTAATCCCTATTGCAAATTCAAAAAACATAATAAGTACCATAGGCCAGCTGTTTGACCAACTATTTCTTACATAATCTAACATAGACTTATTTTCCATATATCACTACCTTTAAAAAAAATCTTTATTTTTAATATTTTTTATATTAAACATAATATAACTGTTCTATAATTATACTATAAGGTGGCAGATGTTATTTGATTTTGCAATACTTTTATATATTTTATGTTTTGTTAGTGTAGGATTATATTCATTCTTTGAAGATGAACGATTAGCCTACCTCAGTAAATTTTTTGCAATATCAGGTATATTGGTTAATGGTTTCTATTTTGTTTCAATATGGTTTTTCTATTCTAAAACAATACACCTAACTCTATCCCAAATCTTTGCCCTTATAATATTTTTTCTTGCATTAACAGCTGTATATCTCAACTTGAAGCATAAAAAAGTAACAATCTATTTTTTCATCATGCCTATTATAATACTTCTCGGGATAGCATCCCTTTACCATCAAGATATAATGACCACAAGGGAGTACCGTACAGGATTCTGGCTGTTTGTCCACCTCCCTTTTACCATAGCAGGTTCAAGCCTATTCATGGTATCTGCTATTTTCGGTATCTTATACTTTATACAGGAAAAGCAGATAAAAAGAAAAAGATTTGGTTTTACATACAAGCTTCTCCCATCTATAGATCTTTTGAATAAAATAAATCGAACAACAATGCTTGTGGGGTTTACAATTTTTACTGCTGGAATCCTTTCCGGTTTTATCTGGGGGATATATGAGTGGGGGGGCAGAATAATTCTTACTCCAAAATTAATTTTTGCAATTATATCCTGGCTAATTTTTGGAGTAATTATCATAATAAAAAAGATTAAGGGGATTACTCCGAGAGGTACAGCTTTTGCAAGTATTTTAGGAATTATCTCAATAATTGTTACATACATTGGATTGGCAATGTTTATAAAAGGTTGATTGTATGCATTTAGCTGTTTTGGGGTTGAACCATACCACTTCTCCAGTGGAAATAAGGGAAAAATTGGCAGTATCCAACGATAATATTGAAAACATATACAGTAAAATATTACAAAATGATAGGATTTACGAGCTATTGATTATATCAACATGCAATAGAGTTGAATACTATATGGTTACAGATGATTTTCTGTGCAATGTCGATGCTGTGCTTCAGATAGTTGCTTCAGAAAGCAATATAGATCCATTTGAGTTGAGAAAATATACCTATATACACTGTGGTGTTGATGCAGTAAAACATATTTTTCGTGTGGCATCAGGTCTTGACTCACTTGTTCTCGGAGAACCTCAGATATTTGGTCAGGTAAAGGATGCCTTTACTGCTGCAAGACTTTATGGAAGGGTGAATACCTTTTTAAATAAGCTTGAGGATAGTACCATAAGGGTGGGGAAAAAGGTTCGCACACAAACGAAAATTGCTGAAAATCCTGTATCTGTTAGTTATGCTGCGGTAGAACTTGCCAAAAAGATCTTTAATGATCTATCTAAAAGGGTTGCCCTTGTAATAGGGGCTGGTGAAATGTGTGAACTTGCTGCAAAACATCTTCAGGGGAATGGAATAAAAAAAATATATATAACAAATAGGACCTTTGAACGAGCTGAGGCTTTAGCAAAAGATGTTGGGGGTACAGCTATCCAGCTTGATCTGTTTAAAGATTATTTAAAATACGCAGATATAGTGATAAGCTCAACTGGATCTCCAAACTATATGGTTAGTTTTGAAGATGTACACCACGTTATGAATGAGAGAAAGCATGAACCGATGTTTTTTATAGACATAGCAGTTCCAAGGGATATAGATCCCAGAATAAACGATATAGAAAACACTTACGTTTATGATATTGATGATCTAAAATCTGTTGTGGAGAACAATAAGAAACAGAGGGAAAAGGAAGCTTTAAGAGCTATGGAGATAATAGAGCAGTCGGTAGATGATTTCATGGACTGGTTAGAATCTCTAAAAATTATCCCAATAATAAAAATTATACGGCAACAATTTGAAGAGATAAAAAATTCTGAAATAGAACGAATGGCTGATAAATTAAAAATAGTTGATGATGGTGAATTATATAGAATCAATCTTATTATGACCTCCTACATGAACAAATTACTGCACACTCCCATAATGAATATAAAAAACTCCATAAAAGATGGTAAGGATTACAGTATTTCAGAGGCATCTAAAATAATTTTTGGAATAAAGGAGCTGAAATGAAGAAACTTGTAATTGCTACAAGGGGTAGCAAGCTTGCTCTATGGCAGGCAAATCATATAAAAAATAGACTTGAAGCCAGATACAATGATTTATCAGTTGAACTAAATATAATAAAAACGCAGGGGGATATTATTCTCGATGTTCCCCTTGCAAAGATAGGGGGTAAAGGGCTTTTTGTAAAGGAGATCGAAAATGCTCTGATCAATAGTGAGGCAGATCTTGCAGTTCATAGTATGAAGGATGTACCTGCTGAACTGCCTGATGGATTAGAAATTTTTGTTAATCCAGAGAGAGAAGAGCCTTTTGATGCATTTTTATCTCTCAAATACAGTTGTTTAATGGATCTACCCAAAAATGGTAAACTTGGAACAAGCAGCCTGAGGAGAAAGATACAGATCCAGAAAATTCGCCCTGATCTTAATATTGTTGACCTCAGAGGGAATGTTGACACGCGCATAAGAAAGATGGTTGACGGGGAATTTGATGCCATTATACTTGCAAAAGCTGGACTTAACAGGCTTGGTTTTACAGAATATATAAAACAGACCTTTTCAGATAACGAATTGATCCCTTCAGTATGTCAGGGGACCCTTGGGATAGAGGTAAGAAGTGATGACTCCACACTAAAAGAGATGTTAACTTTTATGAAAGATGAAGATAGCGAAATTGTCACAAAGGCTGAGAGGAGCTTCCTGAGAAGATTGGAGGGTGGTTGTCAAGCTCCCATAGGTGGGTTTTGTAAAATAGAGTCTAATAAATTATTTATGAAAGGTTTTATATCTTCTCTTGACGGAAAAGAATTTATAGAGTTTAATGAGATAGGTGATCGTTCATCACCAGAAGAGGTTGGGATAAAATTGGCTGAAAAGA
>JAIWOA010000004.1 GCA_020217115.1 Calditerrivibrio sp.
TTCTAAATAACGGCGGTAAAAAAATTTTGGAAGAGATATATGCCAGGGCGTAAAATACTTATTACGAGACAACCTGAACAGTCTATTGAATTTATCAATAATTTATCATTTAACAGGCTGTACCCTTTTATACTCCCAATGATTAAAACCATACCTGTAAAATTTGATATCTCAGACTCCTATTATGACTATGTTATTGTCACCAGTGCCAATACATCTGAATTTCTAAGGCCTTACATTGACAAACTAAAATATAACAGAGCTATTGCTGTTGGGAAGAAAACTAAACATGCAATGGATTTTGTTGGTTTCAGAAGCGTTGAAATTCCTGAGACATTTTCTCAAAAAGGTTTGATAAAATACCTTTCTAATGAACCTATAGCCGGGAAAAAATTTTTTTTACCCGGAGCAGAGGAAAGACCTGATGAACTTAACAAGTTTATCATGGATAATGGGGGAATTGTTGATAGTCCATCTGTCTACTCCACAGAAAAGATATGTTACGATGATGGATATATTGTCGAGTTTATCAATGAAATAGGATTTGATGCGGTTACTTTTCTGTCACCTTCTGCAGCAAAGGGTTTTTTCAGCCAGATATCATTTTCCGATATTAAGAAGGTTCCACTATTCGTATCTATAGGACCAACAACTCATGACTATCTGATAAGTATAGGGATAGACAATATCTATCCAAAGACAAATTTTACAGTTGATGGTATTGTTGAGCTTTTGGTTGATATTTATAAACGATGAGATTCTTTTTACTTTTCATTATTACATTAGTATCTTTTTTCTTTTTTATGGTTGCTATTTACAGAAAAAAAAGGTGTTGTAGTGGTGGGGGTGAGTCATCAAAGAAAAAGGGTTGTTCTTGCAACTAAAATATTTTTCATTGGAATACAGTCAAAGTATAAATGAGATATTAGATTCAACAATAAAATATTACAATATTATTACCTAAAAATGAACATCAGAAATCTTTTTTTTGTCTGCCTAACCGCAGTACTTACATTTTCTGTTCTTTACTCACCGCAGCCCCTTTTACCAATACTTATGAAAGAATTTGCTGTAGATAAATCAAGTGCTGCCTTGGTAACAACTGTAACGCTATTCCCGATGAGTCTTTCACCAATTATTTATGGTTATATACTTGAAAGGTACACTGCCAAAACTATACTTTTCATAGCCATTTTAATATTAGCAATATTGGAAATTTATCTATATTTTGTAAATAGCTTTAATATTCTTATATCTATACGCCTTATTCAGGGGTTATTAATCCCCGGCATACTCACATCTCTTATGACATTTATATCTGTCGTAGTTGATAAATCATTTGTTCAGAATTTTATGTCATATTATATAGCTTCCACAATACTTGGAGGTTTTTTAGGCAGATTTGTTTCTGGGTTAATAGCAAAGCTGATGGGATGGAGGTACAGTTTTATCATCCTTGGTTTAAGCCTTATTATCAGTCTTATCTTATTGTTATTTATAGAAAATTATAAAATAACAAGCAAAGAGAGGCTAACCTTTAAAAACACTCTAAATACACTCAAGACCCCACCTTTTCTAAATATTTATATTTCTATATTTTGCGTATTTTTTGTTTTTGCATCTATGCTAAATTTTATCCCCTTTAGATTAAAGGAGATATCTGACTCTGTCAGTGAGTTTATGATAGGGTTGAGCTATTCCGGTTATATCATGGGAATAATAGTTTCCCTATTCTCTCTAAAATTGATAAAATTTTTTAGGAGTGAAAAGATAGTTTCAATTTATGCTATGATTATTTATATAATAAGTCTACCTATCTTCAATGTTAAGTCTATACCCTTTATATTTTTTGCTATGTTTATTTTTTGCACAGGAATGTTTACAGTTCATTCCGTAGCTTCAGGCTATCTTAATAAAATATCCAAGCATAATAAGGGTATTGTGAATGGGATGTATGTATCCTTTTATTACACTGGCGGTGTATTGGGAACATTTCTGCCAGGCTACATCTATAAACATTTTGGGTGGGGTAGTTTTTTAATTTCACTTTCCCTCATGATATTGGTAGCAATAATATCCTATACAAAGATCAAGCAACACCACTAAAAAAGTTTTGATCAAAATCTTTGAATACAGGATCGTAACCTTTACTCCTCAGCATACTTACAAATTCTTCTACGCTCCTTGTATCCTCCATTGAAAATTGTTCCCCCTCTTTGTTATCCTCCGAATATCCACCGGGGTTTGTTTTGGAGCCTGCACTCATTTGGGTTACACCAAGTCCCAAAATATTATCTCTAAAATCTTTTGGTTCCCTTGTTGATATCACAAGTCCTACATCATTTAAGAATATTCTAAGGGCAAGCATAGATTGTACAAGGTTTTTGTCTGTGATAATATGATCTGGCTTGTAACCACCCTCAGCATTTCTTATTCTGGGGAAAGATACCTTTATATGTGTTTTCCAATAGGTTTTCATAAGATATTGTGCATGCAACCCTACAAAAAACTCCTCTGTTCTGAAATCTTCCAAACCCATCAAAGCACCAACACCTATATTTCTGAATCCAGCCTTTCCACCTCTATCTGGAGTCTCTAACCTCCAATCAAAATCAGATTTTTTGCCAGCAAGATGTACTTTCTTGTAGGTTTCCCTATTGTAGGTTTCTTGATATATTGTAAGGCCATCAATACCATTTTTATAAAGTTCAGAATATTCACTTTCAGATAGTGGCTGTATCTCAATGCTTATGGATGAAAAATATTTTTTACATATATCTGCAGTTTTTTTCAGATACTCCATATTGACATCCTTTGGAGCCTCTCCAGAGACGAGGAGAATATGGCGTATCCCTTCATTGCTTATCAAGTCAGCTTCCTTTTCAATTGTTGCAAAACTGATTGTTTTTCTTGGAATTTTATTTTTTGCATTAAATCCACAGTATAAACATGAATTTACACATTTATTTGAGAGATACAATGGAGCGTAGATCTGTATAGTTTTGCCAAATCTTCTAAGTGTTATCTCTTTAGATATCTTTGCCATATGTTCAAGATATTTTTCTGCAGCAGGTGATAAGAGTATTGCAAAATCCTGTGCAGTTAACCTTGAATTAGAAAGGGCAAATTCAACATCCCTGTATGTTCTGCTATATATATATTTTTTTATATCATCCCAATTATATTCCTTTAATAAAGATATAAAACTCATACTAATCCCTCAAAAACCCAGTTAATGGACTTGAGGCATCAGCTTTCAGTTTCATTGTTGCCATTCCAGCATTTACAGCATGGCAGGCAGATTCAACTGCAAATTTGAAAGCTATTGCCATTTCAACGGGATCATTGGCTGTAGCTATGGCAGTATTAACCAAAACTGCGTCAGCACCCATTTCAATAGCAAGAGCAGCATGGCTTGGGGCACCAATACCAGCATCCACGACAACAGGAACATTAGATTGTTCTATGATTATTCTTATATTTTCAGCAGTTTTTATCCCTCTATTGCTACCTATAGGAGCACCCAGAGGCATCACCGTTACACATCCTATCTCCTCCAATCTCTTTGCAAGAACAGGATCAGCGTTTATATATGGTAAAACATTGAAACCATCTTTTACTAAAATTTGAGCTGCCTTAAAAGTTTCAATGGGATCGGGAAGCAGGTAATAAGGGTCAGGGGTTACTTCCAGCTTTACCCAGGGCTCACAACCTGCAGCTCTTGCTAATCTTGCAAGACGAACAGCCTCCTCAGCATCCCTTGCCCCTGATGTGTTTGGTAAAAGAAGATATCTGCTGCTATCTATATGGGAAAGTATGTCATCATTTGCATTCTTTACATCAACCCTTCTTAAAGCCACAGTAACGATTTCTGAACCACTTGCTGCAAGAGCATCGGCCATGACAGTACTTGAAGGGAATTTACCTGTACCAAGCATAAGTCTGCTTTTAAATCTTCTACCAGCTATTACCAATTCATTTTTAAACATATCGACTCCATAAATTTAATATAAAAATAGCCACCCGATGGTAGTCGGATGGCTATTTAGTCACCCGATTCCCTTCGACGGAATTACCCGTATCAGGTTCAAGGGGTATTTCTCAGCCCTAAAACAGATTTAGAGCACCCCCACGGATTTTTTTAATATACTACTTTTTTGAAATTATTCAAGACTTTTGTATGGTATTAAGATAAGTGGTGTCTGAAATTTTTTGTGCCGTTTTTATAAATTCTTAAAATTTATTGCACATAACGTTCACGGCTATGCATCATTTTAATGGTGTATAGCCGCTGTTATATGTTGTTGAGGTAGCTTTTTCTTATTTTCTGTCATATAGTTTCCTCCTAAAGAGCGGGGCTTTTATCCTTTCAGCAAAATCCGCAAAGTTATCAAACCAGTATCGTTTATAATTTTCCAAAACCTTTGCAAGCCCTTGTCTCGTGTAGATCGACAGTTTTGTTTTTATTGTAAATCCATTGTATAAAAAATCTTTGTTTTTTTTCTGGCCATTTTCTTCAATCTCAAATATCCTTGAATACCCGTCAATCTTTCTGTAGCCGTCCGCATGTTCAGTACCTTTTGGGTCAACAAATAAAATTGTATATTCATTATCTTTTTTCATCCAGAAAATAAAATCTGGTTTAAATTTTTCGATTCTATTTGTCTTTGGTTGATAATATGGGATATACACTTCATCAAGTGTTTCATCTATTTTTGAGAAAAACCACCAATCAAATTGTTTGAAAAAGTGATTTTCTTGATTTAAATATTTATCTAATTCATTTATAAACTCTACTTCACTTTCTGTTTTGATGATATGCATGATGTAATTTAACTTATCATCTTCAGCAAGAACTACAGGCAAGTAATAATGATTTTGCAGATATTTAAATTTAATTTTTTCACTCCCATAATTTATTTCTGCTTCACTTACATAATTTTTAGTAATATTTTCTATCTCTTTTACATATTCCTGAGCTTTAGATGGTTCTTTTTGTATTTTCTTAGCAACCTCATCAATTTTTTTATCTTTTTCTTTGTAATTCAAAACCTGATTTATCTTTTGTTCAATTTCTTTTCTTCTTTTCTCTGTTAGTTTAATTTGTTTAAAGTGTATAATTTCGTTTTCTAATGGTTTGAATTCTTTAAATTCTTTATTCTTAATCGATAAATGCTTGATTAGATTTCTAATTATAATGTCCGGTTTTTTTATTTTTGCTACATTTGTATCTAATTTATAAAATTCATTATCAGAAAAACTATTACTGATTTTATGAAGTATTTTTGGTTGGGCATCAAATTTTACCAGTGCAACCTTATCTCCAATGTATTCAAAATATTGCTTGGTATTTTCTAAATCCTCTTCGTTAATTTCAAATTTAATTCCAAAATTTTCATCTACTAATGTTTTTTCACTCTCTTTATACACAGGTATAATGAGTAGCTTATCTTTTGTCTCTGGATTTATTTCAAACAAATCGCCAATAAGTTCTTCCTGTTTTTCTTCTTTAAGAGTCTCAATAATCTCTTTCAAGTTTTCTGCTTTTGTTCCATAAATAAAAAGTGTTTCAATAAAATCTATTTTATCTTTTAATGCATCATAAACATTTTTTGCTATTTCCTTGTTATTATACAAAAACTGTAATCTTTTTCTTTTGTGTGAGAAAGGTTCTATCCTTACACCTCGCCCTATGGACTGAAGTACAAATTTTCTTGCATCCACGCCTTTGCCAATATTTATATACAAGATGATATTGGGTCTATTGCTGTCCCATCCTTCGTAGAAAGCACGCGAGCCCATTAAAATAGTAATATCAGAATCATCATTGTTTATTTTTCTAAAAAAACTTTCGTTTTCAAATCTTTCTATAATTTCATAGTTAACGAGTTTGTTTTTTAGCCATTCTGAAATATCTCCAATTTTGATTAGAGCAAATGGTCTTTCGCTTGTTTTAAGTTTAAATACTAGTTCTTGTTTATTTCCGGGTATTTTCAAAACTTCTATTTTGCCGCGAGTTTTTGAATTGAACACATTTTCAAGAATATCTTGTATAGAAAGAGATTGGATTAAAGAAGCATCCGGGTTTATCTCGTGATTGTCAAATTCACATTTTCCATTGAATTCAGTCATTAATTCATCTTTTGCTTTTTCAAATAAATCTGCATCAATAGAATTATTTGCAATTTTTTCAATTTCCTGGAAGAATAACTCAAGGTCAGAATCTTCGGTATTTACTGAATTGACAAGAGTAAGTATAAGGGGATTGTGATAGTAATTTCCTATTTCGTTTTTATGTTTTCGTATGATGGCATGCAAAAGGAATATCTTTAGTATAGTAATCTGTTTTTTTTCTTCTGAAAACTCTTCCTTTTTACTTAATGCAGTAACATTTGTTTGCGATAAATAAATATGTTTACCGTATCCATTTTGAATAAATTTTTCAAGATTGAAATTAAATACACAGGTAGCAAAATCTATTGGGTCAGTAAATGTTGCAGAAAAGTTAAACATAAAACCATTGCGCGATAAGATAGAATAAAACAATTGTCTTTTACTATCCTGTTTATCCCCTTTATGTGCTTCATCAAGTAAAAGATACCAGTTGCCATGATTATCGTAATTTCTAAAATCTACAATTTTATCTTTGTGTTCATCAGAAATCAAATCACTACGGTAATAAAATACATCTATCTCGCTTCCATATTTTAACCTGTTTTCTATTTTTATTTTTTCATAATCTTTAAGGTTAAATAGGTTTATATTTAGCGAATTATTTGAGCTGTTAAACTCATCTATATGATTTTTGAATTGTTCAATGAGATCTTCCCTATAAGTAAGAAAAAGAATATCTTTTTTTGGCATTTGATTATTTTCAATAAGTATACCAAGTAATTCAAGTAATTTTACAATAACAAGGGTTTTACCGCTTCCTGTTGCCATCCAGAAACTCATTCGGTTGATAAAATGATAGAAAGCAATTTTGTTTTCTGCTATAATGTAGGTTTTATCAAACTCCTCAAATATTTTGAGATTTTTATTGCCATTTATTTGATAATCAAGATTTTCGGTAAAACCATTGTCTTGATAAAATTCAAAAATTTTCGATTTATCAGCTTGACAATCCACAAAATATTTATAAAGAGCCTTCAAAGCATTTTTCAGAGCCTGTTGTTGATAGTCGTATAACTTTTTGTTTTTTGAAAATCGAACAAAATTAAATTGTTGCCATTCTTGAGGCAGATTTTCAAATTGAATGGTTTCAATGATGTTTTGTAGGTATAGTTTCATAGCCTAAAATTTAACTCCTTTAACATTTCAAAAGTAGTAATGTATTTGATATTAAAATCTTTACAAACGTTTGGTATTAATACTTTTTTCTTTGAACTTGGGTTAAACGATTCATGAGTAACAACAATTAGATTGTTATGTTTAGCAAAAGCAATAATCCATGCATCAGCTACTTTTTCTGAAAGAAATTCGTCAATTGCTTGTTGTGAGTATTGATTATTTTTTTTTGCTACAAATTGTATTATTTCTTTATAACTATTGATTATTTCATTATTATTTGTTGGGTAAAAATAATTTTTAAATTTATCGTTTGCCCATTGTTTCAATAAATCTGTTTTATCCCCCTTATTAAGCTCATTAAAAACCTTATCAATTGAACACAAAACACCTTCTTTTGCTTGTTCTACTAAAAAATCCCAGAATTTTGTTCCAAAATCAAAAGAATAATATCTTCGAGCTGCTTCAATAAAAACATTACTGTCAATAACAAATCTTAAACTCATATTACATCTTTTAATATTTTTTCTGCTGTTTCAGCCTTTAAAGAAAGCATACAGTAAAAATCTCTATACAATATTTGGTTGTTGCTAATAGCGTATTTTAATATTTCTAAAAACTTATAACCATATCGATATTGGATCGTATTGTAAAAATTACCATCCTGACTTTTTGATTTTACTATTTCTTGATTTGAATAATTCTTATAAAAATTTAAAAAGGTATCTTTGTTGATTTTTCCTATATCCAGTAATCTACGAGCAATAACAATTTTGCTAACTTTATACTTTTTAGCAAGGTTTTCGTAAGTATCCTCTTCTATGTTTTTTATATCCATTAATTCTTTAGATGGAACTAAAAACTCAGCAGTACACCTATCGCAAAATTTTTCTTCAGGAACATTCGCACTTTGCATATCTCTTAAATCAAAAGAAGCGCTTTTACCAATAAGAATATGAACTAATTCATGAATGAGGGTAAATATTTTGGCAGATACAAAATCATTGTTATTAATAAATACAAATGGAGCAATATTATCATAAAGAACAAAACCTCGAAATTCACCTACATCTAATTTGCGATGCGTATTATTTCTTACGATTCCATTGATTACAACAAAGATACCCGCTTCTTCAAATCTATCTACTAAAAACTTAAATGCTTCATTCCAGTTAATTCTTTCTTCTGCCCAGTTATTTTTTAGTTTCAGTATTTCCGTGATTTTATCGGCAACAGTTTGAATATCAGTGTTTATATTGTATATTCCAGCAAAAGGCAGGGGTTCATGTCCCCATTCTAAAAGAATATCCTTTATCCATTCTTGTTGTTTTTGCACTTGTAAAATAGTATCATATAATTCATCAGAAATTTCATACGAGGTATTATTAGTGGTTCTAAAATATGGAATCGGAAGTTTTTTTTCTGGAAGTTTATCAAGAAATAAATAACCAAAGGGAATATTAAAAATTTCAGATATTTTAACAAGCTGTATATAAGTGGGATAGTCTTCTTTAATAAGCCATTTTTCTTTATTTTTAAAATTTAGTTTATTCCATTTTTCAGGATACTTATTTTTAAGTTCTATTAAAATATTTTGATTAAATATTTCTACTTTCATAACTACTCCCACCAAATTAAAGGTTTAATTAATTTATAATCCAAGTTTTTGATATCGACCTTTGTCCCGTCTTCAAACTCTACTTCACCGGTGCTGATTTTCTTAATCCATTTACCTGTTAAATTAGACAAGGTTTCGGCAATGTCTATATTCGGGTAAAGTTTTGCCACATCTACCTTGACTTTGTCGTTCGTATAATCAATCTCCAGTGCTTTGAGCATTTTTTCGTCTTTCAAAAACACGTACTGTTCATAAGGACTTTTGTTGCCCACTACAAACAAGTCATGATTTTCATATACTGTATTCGCAAGCGCTTCCTCGTATTGCTCAAGCTCATAGTACTTGAAAAATCCACCACCTTGATATTCTTTGACTTCTTTTGAAATTCCTGACTTATCATAAGCCAAAACCTTTTTCATTCTTGGCAAAACCACGATGTAAAAATGCTCTCCCATCTCCACGCCAATCCATTTTCTGCCAAGCTTATGAGCTACGGCTGTGGTTGTGCCAGAGCCGAGGAAGAAGTCCATAACTAAATCGCCTTCGTTAGATGTAGATTCTATGGCACGCTTGAGGAGGATTTCGGAGTTTTCGGTGGGAAAGGACCAATTGGAAGTATAACCTGAAATATCTGTCAAGTTTGAATCAATTTGTTGTACTTCTGTAGGAGACAACAAATATTCAACTTTTATATTTTCTTTATTTTTACATTTTGGACATCCTTTCCACACACCTTCAATATGAATATATCCGCAATTTCTACATTTGAGCCTTATTCGTTTTTCAAATTCCATTTGGTTTATTTTTTCTTGTCCATATGTCCAGTGCCTCCCATCTGGAGGATTGAACAAATAACCAAAAATGTAAAGTGGATGCCCTTGACCTTGTGAATCCATAGCATGCCATCTTTCAGATTTTACCTTTTTTAATTTTTTAAATAAAGGTTTAAATCTATAATTCTCTGTTTTAGAATAGAAAAACAACGAATCAGTTGCGGTGTTAAATCTTTTAACTTTTGGGTCCTGTTTGCTTATCCTACTTATTATCAGTTCATTTCTAAAATTCTCCTTTCCAAACACATCATCCATCAAACAT
>JAIWOA010000005.1 GCA_020217115.1 Calditerrivibrio sp.
CTCACAATCCAATTCCCATTGTAATCACATCTTACAAAAATGCTTCCTTTCTCATTCAGCCAGTCTTTGGCAATTCGCAAACGATTCTCAAGCAGTGTTGCCCAGTTAGCGTCTTTGTAATTTGTGCGGTAGAGAAACTGGTCAGAGGAATCCAGATTAAACGGCGGATCAATGTAAATCGTCTGCACTTTTTCTTTGAATTTTGGCAGGATTGTGTTCAATGCCTGATAGTTTTCGCTTTTTATGAGCCAGCCGTCTAATGACTTGTCTAAATCGTCAAACAGAGACAATATCTCAAGCTCTAAATCTTTGAAATACTTGGTATCAATCGGTAAATGTTCGTATTTTTTCGCTAAGTGTTTTCCTGTTAAATCAGTTTCAAAAATACTTTCTATTTTAAAACTCTCATCCACAATGCCAAGTTCTTGCCATTCCTTTATCTGTTTATTTATGCTTGCGTGATTTTTGATTTTTTCTATCAGTTCAGTCTCTTTTATTCTATCCAGTGTAATCACATAATTACTATTCTTTACAAACTTTGGCTTGTTCCAAATTTTCACTAACTCGTCTTCAAACTGACTTACAAAATCAATAATCTTGAAAGCAATGTCTTTTAGAATTTGCAATTCATTTACTCTATCTGCTGTCCATTCTTTGGCTCCATCCCAGAAGTATTGATAGCTCCAGAGTTTAAATTGCTCCTGTAAAAAGGCTTTGGCGTTTTTGTTGATAAAAAAATCAACCTCGCTTTGTTTTTCAAACACTTTGAATGCTTTTTCTAAACTTTCTTCGGTTGTATTTATATGTTTTTTCTTTAACTCTTTTAAAATATCTTCTGTTTTCGTTATTCTACCTTTCTCTGAATAATATACATTTATATTTATGGTTTTATCTTCTTTTAATTCTTTTAGTTCATATATCAAGCTACGTTTTTCATTGGCTTTTTTATATTCAAGATTGCCAACATCAAAGAAGAATTTTAATCCATCTACTTCTATCTTCAAACTTCTAAAAATCCTATCTGTTTTAACATAATAAAGCATCTGCGTTTTCCAGAAGAGAATAACATCTTTGTCGTTTGTATAGACTTTTTCATACACATTATTATGAAATGGTGTTGAGTTAAAGTAGATTGAGCCACTTTCGGTAAAATAACGGCTAAAAAAAGAGTAGAGCTTGTCAAAGAGTTCATCTCTAAATGATGGATATTTTTCCAATGCTTTTTTAATGTCTACCTTGAGTAATTCTTCAATCTTGCGGTAGTAATTTGATTTTATTCTCATCAAATTCACAAAACCGCCAGTACCTTCTATACGAGCACCAATAAATATATCCTGTAATACTTTGTAAAAGGTTTGTTCTTTATTCATATTATAACCTCATAATTTCTTTTATTATAAAGTTTTTTTTGTTTTTAAGTCAATAAAAAGCTACTAACATTAAGAAAAAATTGATGTATGCTGAGATAGATTTTTGAATAAATTAAAAGTATGGAAAAATGAAAATCTTCAAACATGAGACCTTTTCGATCAAAATCTAAAAAAGAAAATTGAGGGATTGAAGCCAACCAAGCACAACATCTCGTTTTGCAAGAAAACTTTTCCGAGATGAAAAATTTTCTCAAAAACAATCGGCTTGAACCGCCAAGTCAGCCAGCAAAAACTCTTAATTGATTTCAAAAAACCTTTTAATTTTTTCTAAAACCTGACTGTCGAAGTGAAGGGCAAAGCTTATATCGAGGCGACTGATTCAATATAGTGGCGGATCAGGGACTTGAACCCCGGACACTGCGGATATGAGCCGCATGCTCTAACCACCTGAGCTAATCCGCCATTAAGTTAATATAACGGCTTTTGCCGATTTTTTTTATTTGGTTGCGGGGGCAGGATTTGAACCTACGACCTTCGGGTTATGAGCCCGACGAGCTACCAAACTGCTCTACCCCGCGTCAATCTAATTGGAACAATGTTAATACGACTATTTGTTTCGTTTGTCAATACTTTTTTTGTTAAGCACAGTTTTATCTAAAATCAGTTCTAAACTTTATTTTCAAACTTCTCACAATATTCATTCATCTTATTTTCGATGTAGTCTTTATTTTATTAAAATCTAATCTCCAGATGCTATTTTTTTATATATTTAGATATATGATCGATCAAATTATTTATATCTTCCCTATATATTTCTCCTATTACACCTATACGGAAGGTGTCAATTTTTGTCAATTTACCTGGATATATTACAAAACCCTCATTTTTTAATGACTCATATAAATCCTTAAATTCAATTGATTTGGGGAGAATAAATGTTGCAATGACTGGAGATTGATGATCTTTTTTTATGTAGGATATAAAACCTATGTTTTCCATTTCAGATATCAGCAAATCCATATTTTCTCTATACCTTTTATATCGAAGAGGTATACCACCTTCTTCATTAAGTTCATCAATTGCCTTTCTCAGTGCTCTCATAACATGTGTAGGTGATGTATACCTAAAACTTCCATTGTTTTTTTCCATATATCTCCACTGTTCATAGAGGTTTAGTGATAGAGAATGTGAATGGGAATGTTTTTTTAATGTTTTTATCTTTCCTATTACAAATGCAACTCCCGGAACTCCCTGTATACACTTATTTGCAGAGCTAATGATAAAATCAGCATTACAAGCATGAAAATCTAAAGGTACACCACAAAAACTGCTCATTGCATCAACAATAAAATATTTTTTGTACCTTTTTGTTACGTTCCCTATATCTTCAATTGGGTTGAGAATCCCTGTTGTAGTTTCTAAGTGGACAGATGCAACATGCGTTATATCTTTATTTTTACGAAGATACTTTTCAATGTGAGCAACGTTAATAGGTTTGTTTTCTTTAAATTCTATTTTAACGAATTTAATTCCGACAATTTTTGCTATCTCAGCAATTCTTCTGCCATAGGTACCATTTATTAAAATAAGTAGTTTTGCATTTTTGATAGACTTAATTGAACCAATAACTGCTTCTACAGCATAGGTTCCACTCCCTTGAATTAAAATAGTGGCATAATCTTCAGGTTTACTCCCTGATAAATATAGAAGATCCCTGCGAATTGATTGTACTAAATTAGCATACTCTATATCTCTTGTGGGCATATCTTCAAGCATCGATTTTTTAACAGTCTCCGAAGTAGTCAGTGGACCCGGAGTAAATAGCAATATCTTATCTTTGTCCATATTAATCCTCTCTAAAAGTCATTTAAATTTGAAATCCTCTTTGGATGAGAACCTTTGCATATGTTCCAGTCGATTAATTCACATAATAATGGCAACTCTGTTATAGAATATATCACTGCATGTGCACCTGCTTCATACATTTTAAATCTAATATTTTTTGCTTTCTGGTGTCTTTCAAAGGGATCCATATTGTCCATTTCTTCTTTACTGATACCAAATTCATTCCCCCCATATATAACTCCAACACTCCACATCCCTGCCTGCAAACCTTCTCTGATATCACTTATTGTATCCCCCACCTTGACAGATTTACATAAGCTGCTTAGCTTTAATTTTTTGGCATTTTCATAACACATATAGGGGAATGGTCTACCTTCTATAACTTCGTCTGAACAAACTAAAGAATCTGGGCAATAACCTTTAGACTCTGCTATTGGGGCTAAAATATCCATCATCTTTTTTGTGTAACCTGTAGTAGAGCCTATTTTGACCCCTAATTTTTTTAAAATATCAACGGTCTCAATGACACCTGTAATCGGCTCAGCAAACTCCGTTAAACTATTCAGAATATAACCCTCTAAAGATTCATACCCATTTCTTATGTCAGAATCATCCGGGTATTTTCCATTATTATCTCTCCATTCATCTCTAACATATTGTAAATTAAATAGAGAATTTAATTGATCAATTTTTTTAAGTCCCATAAATCTTCTAACATCCTCATCCTTTATATCTACACCTTTAGATAAAAAAAACTTTTTAAAAGCTGCTAATGGTGCAATACAACCAAAATCAATTGTTGTTCCTGCCCAATCAAAAATCACAGACTCCAATTCTTTCATATACAGCTCCTCAATGTTTTAACCATCTATCAGATCTTTTGCGAAAAGACTTCATCAAAAGATCGAAAATAACTTTAAAAATTAGATTAGTAAATATGATCAATGATGACATGGCAGCTGCAGCAGCTACATCACCAGCTTCTTCCATATTAATTATTGCCACAGTGGCTGGTCTGGTTTCATAGGTGTAAAGAAAAACAAGGGCAGACACTGTAACCATAGAATTTACAAATAGATAGAAAAAGATTTCGATAATGGTAGTTATAGACATTGGTAGGGTAACTTTTGTAAAAAATTTATAAAAAGGGACCGACAGCGATTCTGATACAGTTTCATACTCATTATCCAGTTTTTTTAACCCTGTTAAAGCAGTAAGAAAAGGAACGGAAAAAAAATGAATTATGTTTGATATAACCATTATGGTGTATGTCCCATAAAGAAAATTAAAAGGATTTACAATATTAAATCCCATGATATTAAACTCAACTGTGTTAAAAAATAGAATATAAGCCACACCTATTACAAGGCCGGGTATTGCAAGGGGCAAGAGTGCTAAAAGCTGTATTGTAGATTTGAAAAGTTTTGCAATTTTAGATTTCTCTACAAGATATGCCCCAGAAAAGATTAAGATCGTCCCGGTAACAGCAGTATAAATAGATATTAAAATACTATTAAAATATGATTCCATACCACCTGCAACATCTTTGAAAGTGTAGTGTTCAAGGGTTAATTGAAAATTGTAAGGCCAATTTTTGATAAATGAGGCAAATATACTTGTGCCTATTATCAAAAGTATCAGTATAGCAACAGTAATACAGTATAATTTTAGAATGTTATCAAATATTCTATGCTTTTTAGGGGTATATGGAACAGATTTAGAGGTAAAAGTTATTGATCTTTTATTTTGTATAAATCTATCAGCTATAAAAGCAATAAAACTGGGAATAAGTAAAATAATCCCTACAGTTGCACCCATGGGGATATTCTGCTGGCCAACAACCTGTTTATATATATCTACTGCTATTACATTGTATGTACCACCTATAATTTTGGGAGCACCAAAATCTGTGAAGCTTAATATAAAATTTGTTATTGTTGCACTGAGTAGCCCATATTTTAAAGAGGGTAATGTTACAGTAAAAAACTTTTTTATAGGAGAAGCACCCAGAGTTTCTGCAGCTTCATACAATCTTTTATCTGCAAATGAAAATGCTATAGCAAGTATCATAAATGACTGGGGGAAGGTATAAATAACTTCTGAGATAATGATCCCTAAAAATCCGTATATTGGGATATGTAAAGAAAAGTTTGTACCTAAAATTTCATTTAGTAATTCTGGAATGATCTTACTAAAAAAACCTTGATTCCCAAAAAGGTATACAAGTGATATCCCATGCATCATCGTAGTAGCCAGAAGAGGTAGTATGGCAACAAAATTAAATAAATAACTCCAACCAATTTTACGATGGTAAATAGCATATGCGTAAACAAATGACAAAAAAACTGATATTAAAGTTGTAATTATCGAAACAAGTATTGAATTCCATAGGGAATGAAGTAAGTGAGGAGAATGAAAATATTCTACAAAATTTGAAAACATTACAAAATCGCCATCTGAATTCAGTAATGATTGTTTAAAAATATTAAACATAGGAAGGATAAGTGTTACAAGTAGAAAACTGACGTAAAAAAATAGAAAATTTTTAACAATTGTTCTGTCAGAATTAAAAACTTTCATAAATTATCATCAAAAAATCTATTTTTACCCTTTAAAGAAGGGAAACCACTATATGGTGAAAAAATAATTAAGTCTTTTTCAGAAATATCTATATAAATTTTTTTACCAGAAGAGAATAAAGTATCAACAAATTGTTCAGATGGGGTATCTACAATAACTTCATTATCAGCATATTTACCAGAAATTATCTGAACTGTTACCCTGTAGTAGGAACCTCTAAATTCATAACCGATTATTTCTGCAGGATGAGAATCTGCCAAGGGAGCTTTTAGAATAGTTAATTTCTCAGGTCTTACCCCAAAAAAATCTTCACCAGCTTTCAAAAAATTCATTGTCCCTACAAAACTTGCCACAAAAGGATTCTTCGGGTTTGAATATACATCATCAGGTGTTCCGATCTGTTCAATATTCCCCTGATTCATGACTACTATATGATCTGATAATGTTAGTGCCTCTTCCTGATCATGGGTAACCATAATGGTAGTAATCCCTGTTTCATCATGGATCCTTCTAAGTTCCCTTCTCAGTTCTATTCTCACTTTGGCATCAAGAGCTGAAAGTGGTTCATCCAGCAGCAGTAACTTTGGAGATATCGCAAGAGCTCTCGCCAGAGCAACTCTCTGTTGCTGTCCACCAGAGAGTTGATAAGGGTAACGATCCTTTTCCTGTTCGAGATGAACCAATTTTATCATATTTTTTACAATCTGTTTTTTGTCTTTTTTAGTGAACTTTTTTCGGGATTCTAATCCATATGCAATATTTTCACTTACAGTCAAGTTTGGAAACAGTGCGTAAGATTGGAACACTATCCCAAAATTTCTTTTAGAAGGGGACAAATCTGTGATATCGTCCCCTTCAAGAAATACCAAACCTTCATCAAGCTGTTCTATTCCAGAAATAATTCTCAATAGAGTTGTCTTTCCACACCCGCTCGGACCAAGTATGCATGAAAAACTACCTTTTTTTATTTCCAGATTAACACTGTTTAAAACTATCTTATTGTCGTATCTCTTCGTTATACCATCCAACCTCAGATAAGGTTTCTTCATCCAATAGTTCCCTTCACATATTTCAGTATTTTGCTACTTTTTAGGCTCAGATTTACTGTCATAGCGATTTTGCCATTCTTTAAGTATCCTTTCTCTGTTTGAGGCTGCCCAGACAAAATCGTTTTTCATAAGTTGTTTAACAGGTTCTTTTACATACCCCTCTGGGATAGAGAAATTATGTTTGATAGAGATAATAGGGAAGTTTTTAAAATACTCTGGCATTACATCATCACTGATAGCCCAATCAAGAAATATTTTAGCTTCTGGTTTTATCTGTTTTTTATTGACAAGGGCGTTAGCTTCTAAATCCCACCCTGAACCTTCCTTTGGGAAAACCACTTCAACTGGAGCACCTTTGCTCTTCTCCTTTAATCCTCTATATCCAAAGGATATTCCAATAGCATATTCTCCTTGAGCAGCCAATTTAGCTGGTTTTGAACCAGAATGGGTGTACTGTGCTATATTCTCATGAAGTTTATCCAGATATTCCCATCCTTTCTTTTCCCCCATATACTGAAGAATTCCATTGACAAACATAAAACCAGTACCTGAAGAAGCTGGATTTGGCATTGTTATCAATCCCTTATAAATAGGTTTCGTAAGATCTTCAAGACTTAATGGGATGGGAAGTCCCCTTTTATTAATTTCTGGCAAATTTACTATAAATGCATTCATATATGCATCAATTCCAACCCATTTTGCTGCTTTACCTTTATCTTTGAATTGAGGCAACACTCTATCGATACCTTTAGGTGAATAAGGGGCCAATAGCTTGTACTGATCAAGGACTAAAAGACTTGTTGCAGAAACCCCCCATACAACATCCGCCTGAGGATTACTCTTTTCTGCAATGAGCTTTGCAGTTATAATTCCTGTTGAGTCCCTGATTATATTTACCTTAATGTCAGGATACAGTTTCTTAAAGGACTCCAGATAAATCGGGTACTGATCATCTTCAAGGGCAGTATACACATTGATCTGACCTGCAAATATAGGGATAACAGCAACAATTGAGAAAAAAATTGTCAGTATAAATCTTTTCATAGAATACCTCCTTAATTTTTTTGGATTTTAATCTACAATATTTAAATAATTGTTCTACGTTTGTAATAAAAATGTGAATAGTTTTTTTACAAAGAGATTTATCACGTGGGTGATCTTTTTAACCTGTGGATATAAAATAGAAAATGCTACCTTATACTAATAACTTATTAACAGATTTTATTTTTTTAATATTAAAACAGAACAATCTAAAATAGGTAAACAGATCTTTAATAAAAAAGCGGGGTTTTACCCCCGCCTTTATTACAGATAATATTATTATATTAAAGCAGTGGTGCAATTATAAGAGAAACAATGCTCATAAGCTTAATTAGGATGTTTAATGCTGGACCACTTGTATCTTTAAAGGGATCACCAACAGTATCTCCTGTAACAGCTGCTTTGTGGGCATCACTACCTTTTTTCTCCCCTTCAAGTTCACCTTTTTCTATATATTTTTTTGCATTATCCCATGCTCCACCTGCATTTGCCATCAAAAGAGCAAGAAGAACACCAGCTACTGTAGCTCCTGCAAGAGCTCCACCAAGAGCTTCTTTGCCAAAAATAAACCCAACTATAATTGGTGCTACCACTGCTATAACTCCGGGTAGAACCATCTCCTTTAGAGCTGCAGTTGTGGATATATCAACACATGTTTTTGGATCCGGTTTTACGCCAGGCTTACCCTCAAGAAGACCGGGAATCTCCCTGAACTGTCTTCTGATCTCTTCTACCATCTGCCCAGCTGCCTTACCAACTGAAGTCATCGTAAGGGCTGCAATAAGAAATGGTAAAAAACCACCAATAAAAAGACCAGCTACAGTATATGGGTTTGTCAGATTTATTGTGGTTAAACCTGCTGCACTGGAATATGCTGCAAATAGTGCAAGGGCAGTAAGTGCCGCTGAACCGATTGCAAAACCTTTCCCCATAGCTGCAGTTGTATTACCCAATGCATCAAGACTATCTGTGATCTTTCTTACATCTGGTCCAAGTTCTGCCATTTCAGATATTCCACCTGCATTGTCTGCAATGGGTCCGTAAGCATCAACTGTCATAGTAACACCTACTGTAGCAAGCATACCCACAGCTGCAAGGGCAATACCATATAAACCTGCGTAGTGATTTGCTACCAATACTGCAATAACAATTACTATAATAGGTAAAACCGTACTTTCAAGACCAACTGCAAATCCCTGTATAATATTTGTAGCTGGACCTGTTTTAGATGCTAAAGCTATTTTTCTTACTGGAGTTGATGATGTGTAATATTCGGTGATAAGACCTATTGCAATACCTGCAATTGTTCCAAAAAGAACAGCCAGAAATACACCGTTACTAATTGCCTGAGAAGATATTGCAAAATAAGCACCTATCAGGAATAATCCGGCACCTATAAAAGTGGAATACCTGAGTGCATTTTGAGGAGGCATATTTTTTAAAATTATCATTGAAAAGATACCAAGTATCGATGCTATACCACCTATTACTGCAAGTAATAAAGGCAAGTACATAAGGCTTGATCTCAAACCTTCACCACCTAAAATGGCCAGAGAGTCTGCAGATGCTGTAGCTGCAATTGCTATAGTAGCAATAATTGATCCCACATAGGACTCAAAGATATCTGCACCCATACCAGCAATATCACCAACATTATCACCCACATTATCAGCAATAACTCCTGGGTTCCTCGGGTCATCTTCAGGGATACCTGCTTCCACTTTACCCACCAGATCTGCCCCAACATCTGCTGCTTTAGTATATATACCTCCACCAACTCTTGCAAAAAGTGCTATTGAAGAAGCTCCCATTGCAAAACCGTTAATATACTTTGCAGTTTGAGGGTTACCAAATATAGCAAATAAAATACCTACCCCTATTAATCCTAAACTTGCAACTGCAAGACCCATGACAGATCCACCCATATAGGAAATAAAAAGGGCTCTGGCCATGCCTCCACTCCTTGCAGCCTCACTGGTTCTGACGTTTGCCCTTGTAGCAGATTTCATCCCTACAAAGCCTGCAAGTATTGAAGATATTGCACCAAAAAGAAAAGATATTGCAGTATTAAATCCGAGGTCGGAAGAAAACAACATTAGAGCAAACACTACAATTATAAAGAAAACAAGAATTTTATACTCTCTGAAAAGAAAAGCCATTGCACCTTCATGGATCATTTCAGAGATATCCTTCATCTTATCATTACCAGCTGGCTGACTTTTAATGTAATTATAAAGCACCAGCCCAATGATAAGACCTACCACTCCAATAATGGGAGCCAAATACATTAAACCTGACATTGTTCTTTTACCTCCTGAGTTATTATTTTGTTGTTAAATATATTCATTGCTTTTTTTAAATCACTCTGTAATATCTCTTTTACAGCCATGCATCCCAATTCTACAAATCTATCCAGAAGACTTTTCTCCTCTTTGCTGAACTCCCCCAGCACATAACCAGGCATATTTTTATGCTGAGGTTTACCTATCCCCATTTTAACCCTGATAAATTTGTCTGTATCTATCGAAGCTATAATAGATTCAATACCTCGGTGTCCTCCTGAGGAACCTCCCATTCTTAATTTAATTTTTCCAAATTCCATATCAAGATCGTCGTGTACAACAATTACATTTCCACTTTCTATATCAAAATATCCTGCTATCTCTGACACAGCTTTCCCACTAAGATTCATGTAAGTTTGTGGTTTTGCCAGATATACCCTTTTACCTCCAATCTCTCCAACGGCGTAGTCTGCATTAAAACCACCTTTAAAATTTACCACTATACTTTTCGCAAGTTCATCTACCACCATGAACCCTATGTTATGTCTTGTCATTTCATACTGTTTACCTGGATTCCCAAGCCCTACAACTAAAAATCTATTCATAATTTAAATATTTACAAAAAGTGAACTTATACTCTCTTTTTTATGTATCCTTAGTACTGCTTCTGCAAAGAGATCTGCTGTTGGCAAAATCTTTAGCTTTGAAAAGGAATGTTTTTCTTTAGATGCCTCTATGGTATCGGTAATTACCACCTCTTCTAAAACAGATTTTAATATTCTTTCTATAGCTGGTCCACTTAATATCCCATGGGATGCACCTGCTACAACACTCTTTGCACCACGTTCCATAACAGCTATAGCTGCTTCAGTGAGAGTTCCTGCAGTATCTATCATATCATCTATTATGACTACATTTTTATCCTTTACTTCCCCAATGACGTTCATAGCCTTTGCAATATTTGGACCAGATCTCCTCTTATCGATTATTGCTAAAGAAGCATCCAGTGCCTTGGCAAATCCCCTTGCCCTTATAACTCCACCAGCATCTGGGGAAACTATAACAGTATCCTCTCCTGTAAGCCCCTTATTCTTAAAATATGTTGCCAGAACAGGTATTGAATAAAGATTATCCACCGGAATATCAAAAAAGCCCTGTATCTGTCCAGCGTGGAGATCCATTGTCACTACCCTATCTATACCAGACTTTGTTAAAAGATTTGCCACAAGCTTTGCAGTGATTGGCACCCTTGGCTCCACCGTTCTATCCTGTCTTGCGTAACCAAAGTATGGGATAACTGCAGTGACAGTCTTTGCAGATGCTCTTTTTAGGGCATCAACCATTATCATAAGTTCCATTAAATGGGTTTCTGCTGGGGCATTTGTTGACTGTATTACAAAAACATCCCTTCCTCGCACCGATTCATTTATTCTTACAAATATCTCACCATCACTAAACTTATTAACTGTTGCATCTCCTAACCTCATTCCAAGTTTTGCCACGACACCCTGAGCCAGTGTTCTATTTGAATTCCCTGAAAAAACTAAAAAATCCATAAATAACTCCTATAAAGTTGTAGTCTGTAGCACAAAATAGTTCCTATTTTGTTTAAAATGGAAATAAGCATTTTCAATGGCACGTTTAGAAGAGAACAGGCCATAGACAGTAGAACCGCTGCCACTCATCAAAGAGATGTCAGCTCCCTTAGCCATTAACATATTTTTTATCTCTCCAAGTTCCCTATATTTTTTAAATACAGTACTCTCAAAGTCATTTTCCATAATGCTAAGCAATTGGCTGTATCCTAAAAAGCTCGGCATTTTATCTATATAAAACTTTTTTGTCAATCTCAAATTTACTCCTTCATAGGCATCTTTAGTAGAAACAGGGAAGCTCGGTTTTACAAGAAGCAGATTCAGTTTTGGAATTGTTGGACCATCGGTGAGAATTTCACCTCTCCCCTCTGCCAGAACAGTATCAGAGTCTTTTATAAAAAAAACTGTATCTGAACCAACTTTCTCTAAAATATGGAATTTTTGTTCATAGGTGAGATTAAGATGAAACATTCTGTCCACAAGATTTAAAAATGTTGCAGCGTTGCTACTCCCACCCCCAAGACCTGCTCCCCAGGGGATCTTTTTATAAAGGTAAACCTTTATGGGAGATATTTTATATAAAGAAGATAACGTACTGTAAACCTTCCAGATTATATTGTTCTCATTTAAAGGTATAGACTTTTCATTGGAAATGATTTCAAAACTATCACTATCTTCTATAGAAATTGTGTCAAAGAGGTTTATCTTTTTCATTAATGTAGAAATATTATGGTAGCCATCGTCCCGTCTATTTATAATATGAAGGAAAAGATTGATTTTTGCAAAACTTTTTTCCGTTATCATCTATTCAAAAATAACCCTCAGATACCTTTCATTGTCCTTTCTGAGGATAACTATATCTTTTATCTTTTCTGAAGATACCGTGTACCGTACATCTATATTGCCTATGTCTATTCTCTCTATTCTACTTTTAGTTGCATAAATGGTTACATTATCCTTCTTGAAGGTAAAATTCTCACCATCTCTATAGAAATGGAATTCCTTTGTTGGCCTTATCCCGGGATAGTTGAAAAGATAAATATAATTTACCATCTCTTCAATCTTTTTTATATTTTTGTCTGTAAATAAAACAGATTCATTGTCTTTCTTTACATTGAGAACCCCATTTACATATGTAGCATTGTATAAAACCACACCAAAAGGCCCAAAAATATTTATTTCTCCATTATTATCACAGTCTTTTTCTACACTACCCCTCATTTTAACCTTTATCTTTTCATCTTTATACTCAAAAATCACTTTATCTTTGTAGCTACATATGGTAGGGGAGGCTTCATTAATTTTCTTAATAGCCTCTTCCAGCTCTTTGTTATAGCTATCTTCTATCTGTATTTGCGTGGAATTGTCAGAATCATTTTGAATTAACGTTGAGGAGACGACATCACTTTTTGTTGAACAGGAGTAACTTATCGTCAAAATAATAGCAATGACTAAAAATTTAGTCTTCATCTATTATCTCTTTTATTGTTTTATTTATTCCCAATTCCTTCATTATCTCATTCATATGATCTATCATCTCTTTTTCATCTGGAGATAATTTTAGAGCTCTTTTCTGATATTCGTAGGCTTCTTTGAATCTTTTTTGCTTATACAATACCCATGCCATACTGTCTAAAAATGCTGGGTTTTGGGGTTCTATCGCAAGGGCCTCAGAAATCAATCTGTATGACTCTTCAAGCTTTTTCCCAAGATCTGCAAGCATATATCCAAGGTAGTTTAAAGCTGATGCATTTTTTGGGTTTATAGCCAGAAGTTTTCTAAGGTATTCCTCAGATTTATCATAATTTTTACTTTTCTCATAAAAATCTGCAATATCCATAAGAATCTCTTCACTATTAGGATATTTATCAAACCCCTCTAAAAGTGACTTAATCTGAAGAGGTTTATTACCCTTTTCTGCAAAAATTGCCGATTTTAATCTGTAATAATCAACATCAATATCGTTTTTTTCTATTTTATTGAGAGCTTCAATTGCCTTATCAAAATTTTTTAATTTCATATGGGAAAAAGCAAGTCTTTTTTTGGCAAAAGTCATATTAGGGTCACGAAATGATACCTCAGTATAGTATTTTACAGCATTTTCATAATCACCTTTCAGTTCACTTGTAACTGCAAGATAATAATATATCTGATTGTCATTTTTATTCTTTTCTTCTGCAATTTTAAACCATTGGAATGCCTTTTCATAATTCTTCAGTTCAAAATAGATCCCTGCTATCTGTTTTGTAACGTATAAATTCTCCCTTTCCCCAACCTTATCAACGATAAGTTCAAACATCTTAACAGCATTGTTAAGATCCCCTTTAACCCTATAGAGCTCTGCAAGCCTGTATTCAGGTATTATAAGTCCAGATTTTTCTTTTATGGCATTTTCAAGATATTTTATTGCATCTTCTGTTTTATTATCCTGTATATATATTTCAGCAATCATAAGCATAGCCATAAAATTCTTTTCCAGATTTAATGAGTTTTCAAAATCAGTGATTGCTTTTCCCCTAAGTTCGAGCTGATAGTAAAGCATCCCTCTTTTATAGTAGTGTTCAGCTTTCTTTTCCTTTTCAATAATTTTGTCGTAGGCACCTATGGAACATGCATAATTTTTTTTCTGTTCGCACAACTTTGAAAGAAACATATAGTTTTCAACAGATGGGTCATATTCCACCCCTTTTTTCATCTGAGCTATCGCTTCATCATAACTATCAAACACATTTACTAATGCATCTGCATAAAACCTCAATAAAGTTGAGTTTTTTGCAAATTTATCTTTTTTAAATGTGGAAGTCATCAGTTTTTTAAACTCATTTTTTTTACCAAGGGAGATATAAACCTCCCCAAGCTTTATAATGATAGCCTCATCCTCAACATTTTTATTGAGATCCTCAAGTAGGGGGAGGGCTTCTTTTAAATGCCCTTCATTTATGAGCATATTTGCTCTTAGAAATTCCTTTATGTAGTTCTTATTACCTTCGGCAAAGCAGAGCTGAAATGTCAAAAAAATTAGTAAAATAGCAGTTATAAAAAGTCTCAATGTTATCCCCTATTTAAAATGCTTATCAAGAAAATCTGTAGCAAATTTACCATTTACAAAATTATGGTTATCCAATATCTTTAAGTGAAGAGGGATCGTTGTCTTGATACCTTCAACGATAAATTCATACAGGCATCTTTTCCCCCTGGCAATTGCTTCATTTCTGTCATTACCATGAACTATCATCTTTGCTATCATAGAATCGTAGTAGGGTAATATATAATAGTCCTGATATGCGGCAGAATCTATTCTAACACCCACACCCCCTGGAACATAGTAGGCCTTTATTAAACCAGGAGAAGGTACAAAACTTACAGGATCCTCAGCATTAACTCTAAACTCAATGGCGTGTCCATTTATCTTTATATCTTCCTGAGCAATCGGCAATTGTCCTGTTGCTGCCACGATAAGCTGTAACTTAACTAAATCAATACCTGTAATCATCTCTGTCACAGGATGTTCTACCTGAATCCTTGTATTCATCTCCATAAAATAGAAATTACCATGTTTATCAAGTAGGTATTCTATAGTACCTGCATTTTTATAACCTAATTTTGCTATTGCATTGGCAGAGATTTCCCCCATCTTTTTCCTTGTGGCATCATCAAGTGCAACTGAAGGGGCCTCTTCCAGCAGCTTTTGATGCCTTCTCTGGATAGAGCATTCCCTCTCAAAGAAGTGTATACCTCGACCATTACCGTCACCAAAAACCTGTATCTCAATATGCCGTGGATCTTCTATAAGTTTTTCGATATAAACCTCATCATTTCCAAAGGCATTTTTTGCTTCCATTTTGGCAGTTTCAAAGTTTTTTAAAAATGTTATCTCATTGTGAGCCATTCTCATCCCTTTTCCACCACCACCTGCAGATGCCTTTATCATAACAGGGAAACCTATCTTCTTTGCAATTTCTAAGGCTTCCTTTGCATCATTTATAGGGCCATCACTACCAGGAACTACAGGAACTCCTAACTCCTTCATCGTATCCTTTGCATTTGATTTATTCCCCATAAGATCTATATGTTCTGGAGATGGGCCGATAAAGGTAAAACCACAATCTCGACATACTTTTGCAAAGGTTGAATTCTCTGCTAAAAATCCATAACCAGGATGTATAGCATCAGCATCTGATATTTCAGCAGCTGCAATAATATTTTTCATATTTAAATAACTTTGGGAAGGGGTAGCTCCACCTATACATACAGAAGTATCTGCAAATGCCACATGAAGAGATGCTCTATCTGCTTCTGAATAGACAGCAACAGTCTCAATCCCAAGTTCTCTACAAGCCCTTATAATCCTTAGGGCAATCTCTCCCCTATTAGCTATCAAAACCCTTTTAAACATTTTTTACACCTAAACCTTTTCTACGAGAAAAATAACTTCACCAAACTCAACAGGGACACCATTCTTCCCCAATTTCTTCACTATCTTACAGTCGAATTCAGCTTCAATTTCATTCATAATCTTCATAGCTTCGATAATGCACAGAGTTTTCCCTTTTTTTATAATATCACCTTCCTGAACAAAAGGGGCTGCTCCAGGAGCTGGTGCCTCATAAAATGTTCCCACAATCGGTGACTTTATTTCAGTTAGGTTAGAATTTGTATTAGCGTTTGCATCTACATTTTTTGACTCTACCAGTTCAGGTTTGAATTCCTGTGGCTTTGGTTGCTGGTAAACAGTTTGAGGTGATTGTTGAACAACAACCTGTCCGTTGCTGCCACTCATCTTTGATAGATAAACCCTTATGTTTTCATTTTCATATTCAAACTCGGTAAAACCAGATTTTTCAATAAATTTTACAAGATCCTTTAGTTCCTTGATATCCATAAACCACCCCATTTATATTTATTTCTAAAACTTATACTGTTTTGACCCTCTCAATGTACGAAGCATCCCTTGTATCTATCTTAATTACGTCACCCTCATTGACAAACAGAGGGACAGAAACCGTTCCTCCAGTGGAAACTTTTGCTGGCTTAGAACCACCACTAACAGTGTCACCCTTTACACCTGGCACTGTTTCAACGATCTCAAGCTCTACAAAATTTGGGATTTCAACACCTATGGGCTTTTTATTAAATATCTGTACCTTTACTGTTATATTTTCTGGCATGAATAGAGCAGCATCTCCAACTTCATCTGCAGTCATTGTGATCTGCTCGTAGGACTCATTATCCATAAAATAATAATTGTCACCATCGCTATAAAGATACTGCATACTCTTTTCCTCAAAGTCAGGCTGCTTTATCTTTTCATCTGAGGTAAAGGTTCTTTCTATAACTTTTCCTGATATCAAACTTTTCATCTTCGTACGGACGTTTGCTCCCCCTCTACCCATCTTAATATGGAGATATTCAACCACTGTATATGGTTCACCATCGACCTCAATTTTTGTTCCTCTTCTAAACTGGTTTGGAGTTGTTACCATTTTCTCACCTCTTTTATATTTTAAAATAGCGATCTTTTAGCATAGAACTCAATATTTCACAACCATTTTTCTTAACAAGAACAGTTTCTTCTATCCTTATGCCATATTTGTCAGGGAAATACACCCCTGGTTCAATGGTAAAAATCATATTCTCTTCAATTATGGTGTTGTCTTTTGCATTTAATACAGGTTTTTCATGGACATCTATACCAAGGGAATGACCAAGCCCATGGTTAAAATAGACATCCAGACCATACCTGGCTAAATATTTTTTACTTAAATCGTATATTTCATGGCACTTTATACCCGGTTTTATATGTTGTATAGCTAAATCAACTGTATCTGAAATTATCTCCAAATTGTCAAGGATCTCCCTCTCTTTCCCATTGTAGATCATTCTCGTTATATCACTTACATATCTGCAATCTGCACCGTAATCTATTATGACAGGGTTCTCTGGCTCAATAATTTTATCTGAAGCTACACCATGTGGTAAAGCACCGCGGTAACCAGAAGCTATGATTGTGTCAAAACTTTCTCTATTTGCACCATTTACCTTCATCTGGTATTCAAGGTATGCAGCCCAACATCTCTCTGTTTCTCCAAATTTGAATACTTTTAAACTATTTTCTAATGCTAAGGATGCAATCTTGTAGGCCTTTCTAATATGCTTTATCTCCTCTTCATCTTTAATAGCCCTTAACAAACTGATCTCATTTTTCTGGTCAATTAACAATTCTACATCTTTTATAAGATGATTATAAAGACCAAGGCCCATAGATTCTGTGACAAAAACTCTCTTATACTTTTTTATCATATCTGACAAAAAGTCCGGGTAGGATGAAACAATTTTTATTGACCATGAATCATCTAACTCCTCTCTGGATTGTACTTCATACCTCCCATCAGTTACAAAAATATTGTCTTTTTCCGTCAGAAATATATATGCAGTTGAACCTGTAAAATTGGAAATATAGAAGATATCTGACATGTCAGTGATCAAATAAGGGAACTTTCCAGATTTTTCAAGTATATGCTTCAGCTTATCCAATCTTTTCATAAGGTTACATGATCCTGAATAAAAAATCCACCGCCATAAAATATGAATACTTCCCAAATCCAGTTATAACACCCTTTGCCACATCTGAAAGGTAGGAATGATGCCTAAAGGGCTCCCTTGAGAATATATTTGATAGATGAACCTCTATAAAGGGGATACTAACGGAAAGTAAGGCATCCCTCAGCGCAACACTTGTATGGGTAAATGCACCGGGGTTTATGATAATATAATCATAAAAGCCGATAGCACTATGGATTCTATTAATCAATTCCCCTTCAATATTAGACTGGTAAAAGTCTGCTTTAAAACCTTTTGCATCAATGTATGAACTTAGTTCGGTCATTATCTCTTCATAAGTTTCCCTACCATATACATCAGGTTCTCTTTTTCCAAGCATATTTAGATTTGGACCATTCAAGACAAGAATCCTTTTCATCAGAACTCTCTCAAAATATCTTCATTGAGAAGATCCAGTACATATTTTAATTTCCCTAACAAAGCTATATTGTCCATAGATACAACTATATAATATTCATCAGTCAATTTCTTCAGGAAAAACTTCTGCTGCTCCCCTTCAAAACTGAATGTTTGCATATTTGCTACAGACAGAATTGATGAGATACTTCTGAAATATTTCACCATTGATGAAAACTCTGCACTTATTTCATCTGCTGT
>JAIWOA010000112.1 GCA_020217115.1 Calditerrivibrio sp.
CCAGGGATGTCCATCAATAAAACTATTTCATTTTCCTTTTCAAAGACATCTACAGGTGGCACAAATTCAGTTTTGCCTTGATGGCTGTCCTGATAAACGTTTTCTTCAAAAATTTTGTTGATTCTTTCCTGAATTGAAACTAAATCTTTAAAAGGGTCCCATCTTACGATTGCCATATTAGTCCTCCTATAAGTTTTATTCTAATCAATAATATATACTTGAGTCTTATATTGTCAAGTATTTTTTTAAAATACACTCAACTTTCTTGTTTATGCTTATATAAGATATATGCATCTATTATGTATATTGTAATTGCTGTCCATATAAAAAAGAATGTTATTAGATGTTTTATGCTGAATGGCTCATTATATAAAAAAACTCCTACGAGAAAAGCTATAGTTGGTGCGAGGTACTGTATTATCCCCATGGTTATAAATTTTAGTTTCCTTGCCCCATAGGCAAAAGCTATTAATGGAATTGCTGTCATGGGACCTGAAAATATTAAAAGCAGATCTGTTTTAATATCTACTGAAAGAAAGGATCCCTTGTTAACAACCATAAGAATAACGATGACAGCCAATGATGGTATACCAATCAGAAATGTTTCGATGAACAATCCCTGCAATGAACCAAGTTTCCCTTTTTTTCTAAGAAGACCATATAGGCTAAAGGTAATTGCAAGTGTTAATGCTATCCATGGAAAATGATTTAGTCCAAAAAGCATATTTAAAATTGCGCATAAAACAGATACAAATGCTACAATTTGTCCCCTTCTCATCCTTTCTTTCAGGAATAGCTTTGCAAAAACTACATTAAAGAGTGGTGCCATGTAATATCCAAGGCTTGTTTCCAATATTTTATCGGTATTTACCGCCCATATATACAAAAACCAGTTTGATCCTATAAGTAATGATGTTAGAAAGAAATATTTTAAATATTCAGTATTTTTAAGATAAGTGAATGTTCCCTTTATCTGCTTACTAAAAAACAAAATAATATTCAAAAATAAAAAAGACCACAGGACTCTATGGAAAACTATTTCAAAGGAGTTCACATGTGAGAGAAATTTCCAGTATATGGGAAATATTCCCCATAGAGAATATGCTATTACTGCAGCAATAAAACCTTTTTGTTCGTTATTCATTAATCTCTTCTAAAATGATCTTGTAAAACTCATCCAAAAGATCTTCTTCCCGGACTTTTTTCACCACTACACCTTTTTTAAAAATAATCCCCTGCTTTTTACCTCCAGCAATTCCATAATCAGCTTCTCTTGCTTCCCCCGGGCCATTAACCGGGCAACCCATAACAGCGACAGAAAAATGTTTATTAATGCTACTCAACATACTTTCAACCTTTTCTGCAAGACTTATAAGATCTATCTCTGTTCTGCCACATGTTGGACAGGATATAATTTCTACCCCCCTTGTTCTAAGATTAAGAGATTTTAATATCTCCCAGCCAACCTTAACCTCTTCTATCGGATTCGCTGTGAGGGAAACCCTTAACGTATCCCCTATACCTTCTGATAATAAGGTGCCTATACCTACAGCTGATCTTATTGTTCCAGAAAATTTTGTACCAGCTTCTGTAATTCCTATATGGAGTGGATAATCTGTAATCTGTGCAAGTTTTCTATAGGCTTCTATAGTTAGAGGGACACTGCTTGCTTTTATAGAGATCTTAAGATTTTCAAAATTGTTTTCTTCAAATATCTTAATATTCCTGATGGCTGATTCTACTAATGCATCAGCAGTTACACCATATTTTTTCAAAAGATCTTTTTCAAGGGAGCCTGCATTAATCCCCAACCTTATGGCACAATTATTTAATCTGGCAGCATCAATAACTTTTTTTGTATTTTCTGCACCACCAATATTTCCCGGATTTATTCTTACGCAATGAACACCTTTTTCTATCGATTTTATTGCTAATTTGTAGTCGAAATGTATGTCTGCAATCAGTGGAATATGTATCAAATTTAGTATTGGTTCAATAGATGCTACTGCCTGTTCATCTGGTATTGCAATTCTTATTATTTCACAACCAACCTTCTCAAGCTCTAATATTTGGGTAACGGTTCTGTCGATATCTCTGGTATCGGTGTTTGTCATGCTTTGAACCGTGATGGGGGAATCTCCACCTACCCACAAATTTTTAATTTTAATTTTTTTTGTTATTTTTTGCATTTTACACCTTAAATTTTTATTGATATTTATTGTTTGTATGGTATAATCAAAATATGAAAATATCAACAATAATTCTTTTTATCTTTATGTTGGCATCTTGTTCAACCAAAACATCTATAAAAGTAAATGTTTCTATGCAACCAAATTATAAAGAGGTCATGGAGATAAAAAACATTGCTGTGTTACCTTTTTACGGTCCATATGGGAAAGAGTTTTCTGCAAAGATAGAGTCAATGATTATGAATACCAATACTTCCCATGGTAAGACATACTACAAACTTATAGAAAGATCTGAAATAAAAAAGGTTGTGGATGAGATGAGCTTTTCTTCAAGCTATTTTGTCAATCAAGATACTGCTGTTAATATCGGTAGAATGTTAGGTGCCCAGGGTATATTGACTGGCACTATCAATGGAGCGGCTGTACAGGACAACCCTTATTCAGAGAAAAGAGTGAAGTGTGGGCAATACCAGAACAATGTTATAAAAGGACCCTATGGACCAATTACCATACCTATTTGTATAAGATGGGATCCATATTATGTTAACTGTAACAAAAGGACTGCTGATTTTTCAGTTACTGTAAAGATTATAAATGTTGAGCTTGGAAGTCTTGTGTATTCATCTGACTATGCAGAAACTGAATCATCTGAG
Organism: Calditerrivibrio sp.; assembly: GCA_020217115.1. Taxonomy (GTDB): domain Bacteria; phylum Chrysiogenota; class Deferribacteres; order Deferribacterales; family Calditerrivibrionaceae; genus Calditerrivibrio. Next base: position 2,843 of record JAIWOA010000112.1, read on the forward strand.
GCTTGTTCAGATAGTGGTTATGCTGTAAAGTCATCTCTGGAGCTACTTGGAATAGTTCAAGATAGGGTTTTAAATCGCATAAAGATGGATATTTTACCATACAATGTTGTGATGAATATCTTATTGATGGAGGATACAGAAGGGATAAAAGATAGTGCGGATCTCAATAAATTTCTCTCTGGGTTAGAGTTTGCTAAAAAGGACAGATTAGATAGAAGCTGTGAATTATGGGAGGGTTTACTTGATAAGAATATCAATTCTGTATCACTAAACTATAATGTTGGTGTTTGTAAAGAGGCATTTGGTGATTTTCTTGCTGCAAAGGAATTTTATAAAAAAGCTGATAAATTATTATCCAAGCCTGATGATGTTATAAATAATGCTTTAAAGAGGATAGATTATCTTATAAATAAAAATAAAAAATAATTGTTTTATTTACAGATATATTTATGTTTGTCATTGAATATAAAACAAAAATGGTATAAATATCAAACTGAAATCATACAAAATTTTTGAGGTGGATATGTCAAAGTTTAAAGTACTTATAACTGATCATATTGCAGAAGAGGGTTTGGCAATATTGACTTCTGATCCAAATATCGATGTCGATGTCAGAGCTGGTATAAAGAATGTAGATCTCAAGCCTATAATAGGTGAATATGATGCTATAATTACAAGAAGTGGTACTACTGTTACAGCTGATCTGATAGAAAATCCTGGTAAGCTTAAGATAATTGGTAGAGCAGGCGTTGGACTTGATAATGTTGATATTGAAGCTGCGAGCAGAAAAGGTATTATTGTAATGAACGCTCCAACAGGCAATACCCTTGCTGCTACAGAGCTTACAATGGCTATGATACTTTCAGCAGCGAGAAAAGTTCCTATGGCTAATCAATCACTTAAATCAGGTGAGTGGGATAGAAAAAAGTTTATGGGTATACAGTTATATAGTAAAGTATTAGGTATAGTGGGGCTTGGGAGGATAGGTAGTAATGTTGCTGTAAGGGCTAAAAGTTTTGGGATGAAGGTGATTGCTTTTGATCCTTACATAAAAAAATCTAAAGCTGATTCCCTTGGTGTTAAATTGTATGATAACCTTGAGCAGCTTTTGAAAGAGGTTGATGTTATTACATTTCACACACCTTTAACAAATGAAACACACAACATGATAACTGCTAAAGAGATCTCTTTAATGAAGAATGGTGTGTTAATAATTAACTGTGCAAGGGGTGGGATTGTAAATGAAAATGATCTCTACGAAGCTGTAAAATCTGGAAAAGTTTTTGCTGCTGGTATAGATGTTTTTGAGGAGGAGCCACCTATAAATAACAAACTCTTAACATTAGATAATATTTTTGTTACTCCCCATATAGGTGCCAATACCCACGAAGGGCAGAAAGGGGTTGCAGTTATAATTGCAGAGAACGTTTTAAATGCACTTTATGGTAAGTCTTATATGAATGCTGTAAATATCCCTTTTATGAAATCTCAACTTAGTGAAGATCTACAACGATATTTTGAGCTTATAGAAAAGATGGGTAAACTTGCTGCGCAGATTATAAAGGGTAGGGTAGAAGAATTTCATGTAAAATTGGTTGGTAAAAATTTTGAAGAGGATGTTTGCGAAAGGACATTTGATACACCTTTTAGTTATCAGCCTTTTACAATAGCTGCGATAAAGGGTCTGCTTGAAGTTACTCAAGGTGAGACTGTATCTTATATAAGTGCATCATATATCGCTAAAGATAGGAATATAAATGTTCTTGAGAGTAAATTTTCTACCTATGATAAGTTTAATGATCTTATTGTTTTGAAGATCAAAACGGACAAAGAGGAAAGACTGATTGGAGGAACTGTATTTAATGACGGTATAGGTAGAGTACTTTTTATCGATAAATTTTACCTTGATGTCATCCCAAATGGTACATTTTTATATTTTAATAACCATGATAGACCTGGTGTAATAGGTAAAGTTGGTACTATACTGGGAAATATGGGGATAAATATTGCTGGTTTTGAGCTCTCAAGACAGGAAGCTGGTCAGGCTATTGCATTTGTGTCAGTTGATAATCCAATTACAAAGGATGTATTAGATGAAATACTTCGAATAGATGGTATGAAAGATGCCAAGGTTATAGAGCTTTAGTATTATATGTTAAAAGGTGGAGTATAGTTATTATAACTTCTCCACCTAAATTTTTATGATGGTAGAAATTGTGTTATCAATACATAGATAACTGCTCCAACAAATCCAGATGCAGGAATTGTTATTATCCATGCTAAAACGATCCTCCTGGCAACAACCCAATTGACTGCAGAAATTCTTTTTGATAGACCTACTCCAAGAATAGATGAAGTAATTACGTGTGTAGTACTTACTGGCATTCCCACTGATGCAGCACCTAATATAACTACAGCGGAGGATGTCTCTGCTGCGAAACCATGAACTGGTTGCAATTTTACAAAATCTTTTCCAAGAGTTTTAATTATCCTCCACCCACCAGCAGCTGTACCAAGGGCCATAGCAATTGCTGCAGATCCCTTTATCCATGTAGGGACCTCAAAGGTTTGTAATGTTCCATAGCTTACAAGAGCCATAGTCATTATACCCATAGTTTTCTGAGCATCAGCGGTTCCATGGGAGAAAGCCATAAAGCTAGCAGATAATATTTGTAAAAATCTGAAATTTCTATTTAAAATGTGGGGATTTTTTTTTCTAAATAACCAGAATATTGCTACCATAAAGAAAAAACCAAAAATTGTTCCTATTATTGGAGATATAATTAAAGATAATACTATTTTCTTTAGCCCTGTCCAGATAAGTGCGTTTAATCCAGCGTGTGCAATCACAGAACCTACTAATCCTCCTATTAAAGCATGGGAGGAGGATGATGGGATACCATAATACCATGTTATCAGATTCCATGTTATAGCCCCAATGAGTCCCGCAAGGATTACTGTTTGTGTTATTGTTGTTGGATCAGCTATCCCTTTGCCAATAGTTGTAGCTACCTTTGTTGATACCATAGCACCTATAAAATTTAATCCGGCTGACATAAAAATTGCTGATTTTACTGATAAAGCTCTTGTTGATACACATGTAGCTATTGAATTTGCAGTGTCGTGAAATCCATTGATATAATCAAATAGCATAGCTGTTACAATTACGAGAACAAGTAGGATGAAGGATACATCAAGCATGTTTTACCACCACTGTCTCTATTATATTTGCAGCATCTTCACATTTATCTGTAACCTTTTCGAGGGTTTCATATATCTCTTTCCATTTAATTAGTCTTATAGGATCCTTTTCTTCTCCAAACAATTTACCAAGTGACTCCCTTAATATTCTGTCTGCCTCATTTTCCAATTCATTTATCTCAACAAATGATTCATTAACCTCTTCATGTTTTTTATCCATTTTTCTTATAGCTTTTTCTAAAGCCTGACAACATTTTAAGATTATGAAAGCAAATGATTTACACTCTGAAGTTATGTTTTCCACATGATATAAAGATAATCTTTGGGACGATGCATCAATAAGGTCTAAAATATCGTCAAGGGCTGATGCAAGATCATAAATATCTTCTCTGTCTATAGGTGTAATAAAAGTTTTATTGAGCTTTTGAATTATTTCGTGTGTTTTATTGTCACCCTTATGTTCTATATCCTTTATCTTCTTTTGATAAGTATTGATTTGATCAAAATTATCTGTCAGTTCTTTTAATAAGGTGGCTCCTTCTATTAAAATCTTTGCCATCTCTTGAAATAATAAAAAGAATTTTTCTTCCTTTGGTATTAAGCCGAACATGATTCCTCCACATATTTTTTAATAAAATTTAACATTAATTTGTAAATAAATCTACATTTTTTTTACAAACTGTGTTATATGCAAATTTATATTGTATTAGAAAAATAGATAAAAAAAGCAGGCATTAGCCTGCTTTTTGAGATTATTTTGTGAGTATTTCCATGATTTCTATGTAACGTTTTGATGTTTGTTCTACTATGTAATCTGGGAGAATTGGACCGGGTGCTGTTTTATTCCAATCTAAAGTCTCTAAATAGTTTCTTAAAAACTGTTTATCCATGCTTTCTTGAGGCTTGCCAGGTTGATATAATTTTTTAAACCAAAATCTCGATGAGTCTGGTGTAAGCACCTCATCTATCAATATAATTTTCCCATTGTACAATCCAAATTCCATTTTAGTATCTGCTATTATAATTCCATTTTTTTCAGCAATTGAAAGTGCCCTTTTGTATACAGAAATTGCATAATTTTTTAGTTTCTCCCCTGTTTCTTTACCAACAATTTCACACATTCTTTCAAAGCTTATATTCTCATCATGCTTACCAAGCTCTTCTTTAGTGGCTGGGGTAAATATAGGTTCATCAAATTTTTCAGATTCAAGCATGCCATCCCTGAGCTTTATTCCGCAAAGTGTTCCTGTTGCTTTGTAATCTTTCCAGCCTGACCCAGAAAGGTAACCCCTAACTACGCATTCAATGGGAAATGGTTTAGCTTTTTTTACCATCATAGTTCTACCATCGAGTATAGCTTTGTGTTTTTTCACCTCTTCAGGCATTTCATCTACATTTGCAGTTATAAGATGATTTTCTATGATATCTTCAGTGTGTTTAAACCAAAATTTTGATAACTGGGTTAATACATAACCTTTGTATGGGATACCATTGGGCATTATGACATCAAAGGCAGATATCCTATCTGTGGTAACTATCAGTAGATTTTCGCCAAGATCATATATATCTCTTACTTTGCCTCTACCAACAAGTTTTAGCCCTTCTAAATTAGTATTAAGAATTACTTCCATCAATTACCTCCTTAAGTTTTATTTTAGCAAATCTTCTTATCGCTTCAATTCCACCGAGTACATTATATGCTTTGAAGCCAAGATTATTTAACATTTTTGAAGCTATATATCCTCTATACCCTACTGCACAGTAGATATAAACAGGTAGATCTCTTCTTATCTGTTCCAAAGACTCCCTCAGATCGTTTAGATATATATTTATGGCACCTTTTACACGATATGACTTAAATTCTATTCTTGTCCTTACATCAAGAATTTGTATATCTTTTTGTTCAAAAAGTTCCAGAAACTGTTCAGGGGTAACTGAAATAGCCTCATTTCTCAGTATATTTGAAGCTACATAGCCTGCAATATTTACAGGATCCTTAGCTGCCCCAAATGGTGGGGAATAGCAGAAGTCTATATCTTCAAGATCATATACCGTCAGCTTACCGTATATGGCAGAAGCTATAATATCTATCCTTCTCTCAACCCCTTCTTCACCAGATGCCTGGGCACCTAATATTCTACCACTTTTTTTATCATAGATGAGTTTCAAGAATATATACCTGGCTCCGGGGTAATATTCAACATGATTTGGATCTTCTGTATATATTACACCTGCATCATACCCTGACCTTATCGCTTCCTCATAGGAGATACCTGTTTGAGCACAACATGCTTTACCAAAACTTACAATGGCTGTCCTTAAAGTACCTTTATAATGTTTCTTAAATCCTGCAATATTTGATCCTGCTACTCTACCTTCTCTATTTGCAGGGCCTGCTAAAGGTGCCAGTATCTTTTTGCCAGTGACCAGATCTACCTTTTCTACCAGATCTCCTGCTGCATATATGTCTTTAATGGATGTTTCCATAAATTCATTAACTTCTACTCCACCCAATTCACCTATTTTTATACCAGCAGTTTCTGCAATGGATGTATCAGGCTTTACACCTGTTGATACTATAAGCATATCTACATATATCTCTTTTCCATTTTCAGTAATAATTTTAGTTTTATCCCCTTCTGGGCTTACTTCAACTACCTTTGTTTTGCATAAGATTTCTATGTTAGAAGATATCATTGCATCGTAAATTTTTTGAGAAATTTCGGGGCTAAATGTAGGAAGAATATTTGGAAGAGCCTCTACAATAGAGACCTTTAAACCACAATTGTGTAATGCCTCTGCGGTTTCTATTCCGATATATCCACCTCCTATTATTGCAGCAGAGGTTGGTTTATTCTCTACTATAAATTGTTTTATTCCATCCATATCCTCTATTGATCTTAGCGTCCAATAATTAATAGCATTTAGACCCTTTATTGGTGGTAGAAATGTTTTTGCACCATTGCATATTGCAAGCTTATCGTAGCTAAATTGTACCAGATCATTATTATTCTTTTTTGCATAAACAACCTTATTAACGGGATCTATTTTGAATACCTCTGTTTTTGTATGAACATCTACATTAAACCTTTTTTTAAAAGATTTTTCATTGTGGAATAGCAAGGAATTTCTACTTTTTATTATATCTCCTATGTAATATGGCATTCCACAGTTTGCGAAGGATATGTAACCATTTTTTTCTATTAAAGTTATTTCAGCATTTTCATCCATCCTTCTTACTTTTGCAGCCACTGTTGCCCCTGCTGCCACACCACCAATTACAACTACTTTTAAAGCCATTAAAATTCCTCCTTTATATCTCCGATAAGACTACCATCGAAGGTTATACCTATGATCTTTGCTGTTATAAATCTATTTTGAGGTAGATCCTTATTTAAAAGTACTTCAAAATAGTTGTCAGTAAGACCTTTATTCTCTTTTTCTGTCAGTACCTTAACCTCTTTTCCAAAAAGTTTCTTTGCTGCGTTAAATTTTTTAGATTCACTTAACAATCTGAGTTTTTCAGATCTATGGGATTTTGTTTTTTCATCTATTTTTTCTGTCATTTTAGCTGCAACGGTCCCTTCACGTTCAGAGTATGGAAATACATGGAGATAATCTATTGAAGATTTATAAATGTTATCGTAGATTTCTTCAAAATCTTCATCAGTTTCACCTGGGAATCCAACAATTAAATCAGTTCCTATCGTCATTGAAGGTGAAAGTTTTTTTATAATGTTAACTTTTTCTAAAAAATCTTTAAATTGGTATCTTCTATTCATAAGCTTTAATACCTTATCAGAAGCACTTTGTAATGGTATGTGAAGGTGTTTACATATTCTATCACAATGTATAATCAGATCCAGAAGCTCCTCTGATAGTTCATTTAATTCAATTGAAGATAACCTTATTCTGAAATTTCCTTCAAAATTAGTTAATTTTTTCAAAAGATCATACATTGATGTTCCTGTGTCAATTCCATATTTTCCTATATGTATGCCAACCAATACTATCTCTTTGAATCCTGATTTTAGCATTGAATAGAATTCATCTACTATTTTTTCTTCGCTCTTACTTCTCGGTTTCCCCCTCAAAAATGGTATTATACAATAACTGCAATAGTTATCACATCCATCCTGTATCTTTAAGAAACCTCTTGTTTTGTCTATGATTCCACCATTAAAGGATTCAGTATAATGGTCAAGGTTTGATATAGGTTCTAAGTGATTTTTATTATCTATAATATGTTGGAAGATATCGGCTTTCCCAGAATTTGTTATTATAAAATCGGCGTTACTGCTCTTTTTTCTGAGTTC
>JAIWOA010000113.1 GCA_020217115.1 Calditerrivibrio sp.
TCCCATACTCCAATGGTCAACGGGATAGGTGTAATGGGATGGGGTGTTGGTGGTATTGAGGCTGAGGCTGTTATGCTTGGTCAGCCATACTATATGCCAATTCCTGAAGTTATAGGTGTGAAGCTCATTGGAAGTCTTAAGGAAGGTGTTACTGCTACTGATCTCATTCTTACAATTACCGAAATGCTGAGAAAATACAATGTTGTAGATAAATTTATTGAGTATTTTGGGCCAGGAATAAGGACACTTACAATTACTGATAGAGCTACAATATCAAATATGACTCCTGAATTTGGTGCTACTCTTGGTATTTTCCCCATAGATAAAAAGACAATAGACTATCTTAGGCTTACAAATAGAGAGAAATATGCTGATATTTTAGAACTATATTCCAGGAAACTTGGTATATTTTATACAGGGCAAGAGAAAATAGAGTACACGGATGTGGTAGAGATAGATCTCTCGTCTATAGAACCATCTTTAGCTGGTCCTTCAAGACCTCAGGATAGGGTTTCTTTACATAATGTGAAAAAAAGATTTGATAGTGTTGTTTCTGGCAGAAGTGTAGAAATAGTTGTGGGGGATGAGAAAGTTACTCTTGCCGATGGCAGTATTGTTATCGCTGCAATAACATCATGTACAAATACCTCAAATCCATATGCCATTATAGGTGCTGGTTTATTGGCAAGAAATGCCATAAAAAAAGGTTTAAGAGTAAAACCCTATGTAAAAACTTCCCTTGCTCCCGGTTCTCGAGTTGTAGAGTCTTATCTAAAAAAATCAGAACTTTTATCTTACCTTGAGGGGATAGGTTTTCATATTACTGCCTATGGATGTACTACATGTATAGGTAATAGTGGGCCTCTTTTACCACAAATAGAAGAAGCAGTTGCAAAAAATGATCTTAATGTTGTTGCTATTTTATCTGGTAATAGGAATTTTGAAGCAAGGATACATCAAAAAGTAAGGTCTAATTACCTTGCAAACCCTATTCTGGTTGTTGCTTATGCCCTTGCAGGTAGAATAAATATAGATTTCACCAGTGAACCAATAGGATATACTCCCTATGGAGAAAAGGTGTATTTAAAAGATATAGCTCCAGATCAAAAAGAGATAGAGGCTATTATTAAGAAAACAGTTACTAAGTCTGATTTTAGAAGAGAGTATAATAAAATATTTGAAGGGGATGAGTTCTGGCGTAAACTTTTGGTTAAAAATGAAGAAACCTTCAGCTGGCAAAAGGATTCTACTTATATTAAGAAACCCCCTTATTTTGAAAATTTTTCTTTAGAACTGAATAATATTGATGATATAAAGGGTGCAAGACCTCTTCTGTTGTTGGGTGATTCTGTTACTACTGACCATATTTCTCCGGCAGGGGAGATAGATTCTGAATATCCTGCAGGTAGATACCTTATAGAAAAGAATATTTCCCCTGAAAACTTTAATTCCTATGGTTCAAGAAGGGGAAACCATGAGGTGATGATTAGGGGAACTTTTGCTAATATTAGAATAAAGAACAGTATAGTAGCTCCAAAAGAGGGAGGATTTACAAAAAAATTTCCTGAAGGTTATGAGTGTTACATCTTTGATGCAGCAATGAAATATATAGGGGAGGGCACACCCCTTATAGTGTTTGCTGGTAAAGAATATGGTACAGGGTCTTCAAGGGATTGGGCAGCTAAAGGGACAGCTCTTCTTGGTGTAAAGGCTGTAATTGCAGAATCGTTCGAGAGAATACATAAGAGCAATCTTGTAGGTATGGGTGTTTTGCCGTTGCAGTTTAGAAATGGTGAAAGTTGGAAAAGTTTAGGTTTAACTGGAGATGAAACATTTGACATTCTGGGTATTGCAGATCTTACTCCTAAAAAAGAGTTAACCATAAAATTTAGAAAAAAAGATGGAATTGAAGGCTCATTTAATGTTATAGCAAGGCTGGACACATTTATAGAAGTAGAGTATTATAAAAATGGTGGTATACTCCTTTATGTATTCAGGAAATTTTTAAAAAATTAAAAAAGGGTTATTTTACTACTTTTAAGATAGTTTTATTTATTTTGCTCGATTTCTCGTCAGGCTTTGATTTTTCTTTTTTTTCTTCAAACCTGAATCTGAACAGAAAGTTTGGATTATATATATCGTCAAAGAATATATGTATTGCATAAATTGGAATTACAATTTCTTCCCATAGCCCGCTGAATCTCATGTTGCAGTAGAGGAATTCATCATCTGATGTGAGATTTTTATATGATGTATTTGAAAATACAAGTATTAATCCATTTTTTTTCTCCTCTTCAGTTAGCCCTCTTTTACCTACTTTAAGATCATCTACACTCATTATATTAATATAAAATTTTTCATTTTTTTCTATTAGAGAATAAAATAGCTCTTTTTTGAAAAAATTTAAATTTTCAAGATGCATTGTTTGCTCCATCTAAATATGTATCTTCCATTCCTTTTATCATCTCATATACAACTTTATTATATTTCAAGTCAATATTATATTTTTTAGATAGAGTTAATACTTTTCCACCAAAAATTTCAACTTCAGTCTTCCTCTTTGCCTCAATATCCTGTAACATCGAAGTCTTACCTTTTGGATCTAATTTATAGAGAACTTCATACCATTTTACCTTCAAATCATTTTGATAATCGAGGTTTACCCCCTCATAACTGGAAAGTAGTATAACCTCTTTCATCAAACCTTCCATTACATCTCTTATATGTTTAGATTTCTGAAAGTCTCCATAACTTGCACCTAAAACGGCTGATGTCTGATTCATCCCGACATTAACCATAAATTTCCACCACATAGCTTTTTCCATCTCTTCCGGAATATCGTAGTTTATTCCTGCTATATCAAGAAGATTTTTTAATCTTTTTACTTTATCTGAAAGTATATGATTTTTGAGTTCCCCAAATACAAGTTTGCCAAGATTTTTGCAAGTTATTACGTTTTTATCCCGTACAGCATCCATTCCGACGGTTGTAGTGTACAATATTTTATCCATACCATAAACGGATCCTATTTCGTTTTCACTATCCAATCCATTTAATATGGATATGATTATGGTTTCTTTTGATATTATTCTATTTAATTTTGGGATAACATCTTTTAGATCGTGATATTTTACAGATATTATAATCAGATCTGCTTCAATGGTATCTTTATCGAGATCAATTGTATTAAAAATATATGGTGTATCATTGAACAGGATCTCTTTATCTTTTAGTTTACTGTATCTTTCCCCATATACACCCAGATAAACATTGAAATTATTATTTTGACTGAATTGTGATGCATATAAGATACCCATTGCTCCAGCACCTATAATAACAATATTTTTTATTCCATGCATGTGGTCTCCTGTGTTTTACTTTTCAAATATATCTCTTTAGCAAGTTTTGACATTTCATAATGATTTACTATCGGTTTGTGGTATGGAAGTTTGTTGGTTAATGGATCGTGCAGTAGATCTGGTGAGATATCTTTGAGTTCTGGCAGATATTTTTTTATATAAAGAGCATTTGGGTCAAATTTTTTACTCTGAAGTATTGGGTTAAATATCCTCATAGGTTTTGGGTCTGGACCAACAGATGCTGACCATTGCCAGTTACCTGTGTTAACTGCCTCATCGTAATCTAAAAGATACTCCATGAAAAATCTCTCTCCCCATCTCCAATCTATTAAAAGATCTTTGGTAAGAAATGATGCTACTATCATTCTGGCTCTCCCGTGCATCCAGTTTTCCCTTTTAAGTTGGTTAATTGCAGCATCAATGATGGGGTAGCCTGTTGTTGCATTTATGAATGCGTCAAAGAGTTTTTCATTGTTTATCCACTGTATACCTCTTCTTTTTTCCTGAAATTCTAAGTTGTTGAAATTATTGAAGTTTTCTTTTATATGGTACCAGAATTCTCTCCAGGATAGCTCTTTCACAAACTGGTTATCATTTCCGATTATATTTGAAACATGATGGTAAATTTTTCTCACCGAAACTATACCAAAGCGGATATAATGAGATAGCTTGGTTGTACCATCAATATCAAGCAGATCCCTTGTATTGGCATAGTTTTTAAAATCGAAATTGCTTAACATTGAAGCTGTATCAAATTTATCAAAAATTTTATGTTTTGAATAGTTTAACTCTTTCTTTATCTCATCTATATTTGTTAGCTTGACATCCGGGGTTTTTATAGCTTTTTCAAAGGGGGAGATCTTTACATCAATCAGATTGATCCATTTTTTGTAAAATGGTGTAAATACTTTCGTATAGGGTATTTTATGAGTGTTAAGGAAACCATCTTCTACTGTCTCAAAATTTACCGAGTATTTTTTTGCTACATTTTTTACATTCTGTTCGATCTTTTCTCCAGACCATGACTTAGATTTTGTTGTTATAATATGATGCGGTTTTACAATTGTTATTATTTTTTCAAAGATTTCAGATTCATTACCTTTAAAGCAGTAAAGTTTACTTCCAATATTTTTTAATTTATTATCAAGCTGTTCTATTGCTGAGACAAGAAAACCAAGTTTTTGATCTTTTGTATTGAATCTTTCAAGCAGATATTCGCTGAAAATAAATATTGGAACAACTTCGTTCCCCAATTGGCATGCTTTTATGAAGCCTCTATTATCATCTATCCTTAAATCTCTTCTAAACCAGTATAAAATTTTCATCAGTTCAGATAATCTTGTAATCTTTTTTTGACAGCCTTCTTTCTTAGTTTGCTAAGTGCTCTTACCTCAATCTGCCTGACTCTCTCCCTACTTATATTGAGTATTTTACCTACTTCTTCAAGGGTCATTGGGTTTTCCCCATCAAGTCCATAACGCATTCTGAGAATATTTGCTTCCCTTTCATCAAGATCCTGAACTAAACTTTGAAGGGTTGACTTTAGTGCTGTATTGATTACCTCATCTTCTACACTTACAGCTTTAGATTCTAATAAATCGAGGAATGTTCTATCTTCTCCATCTTTTATTGGACTTTCAAAGGACAGGTAGTTTCGTGACACCATCAAAATATTATCTACAGTTTCCTTGTCGATATTTAATACTTCAGCTACCTCTTCAGAGCTTGGTTCTCTATGCAGTTTTTTTGAAAGGGTTTCAATAGTTTCATTGATTTTATAAAGAAGACTTGCCTGCTTTATTGGGAGTCTCACAGTTCCCGATTGCTCTGCAAGTAGCTGGATCATCGCTTGCCTTATCCACCAAACAGCATAAGATATGAATTTTACACCTTTTTCTGGGTCAAATCTTTTAGCTGCTTCAACTAATCCGAGATTACCCTGATTAATCAGGTCACTTATACTTACACCTGCATTTTTATATCTATTTGCCATTGATACAACAAATTTTATGTTAGATAAGATAAGTTTATTTAGTGCTTCCTTATCATTCTGTTGAATCCTCTTCCCCAGTTCATATTCCTCTTCTTTTGATAAGGGCTTATATTTATCTATTTTATTTATAAAGTCCTTTAAAGAATCGTCAGTTAATGATGAAATTGTTATTTCAAGGGCTTCAGTAGGGTCTTCATTTAAGATCTCAGCCTCAATTTCGTCACCCTGCAACTCCACTGTATCAAGATCTTCAAATTCTTCAACTTCTGACTCAATTTTGTTATTAGCTTCAATAGTTTTGTTTTTAGCCACTATAACCTCTTTAAAAAAGACTGGCAATTATATTTTTAGTTCAATTATAAAGTCAAAATTGCTTTACATCCAATAATAAATAATAGCATAAAAAAATAAAAAGGGAAGTTAAATCCCCTTTTTTAATTAATTACCAGTGAGTCATCTTTTATGCTCAAATTTATCTTGCTATTTTTTTGTATGCCACCTTTGATTATCACTTCTGCAATTCTGTTTTCAAAATATTTTTGTAGAGCCCTTTTCATAGGTCTTGCTCCAAACTTTGGATCATATCCAGCTTTTACAAGATAATCAGCAGCAGATTCATCAAATGTAACATCAATATCAAGATTTTCTTTAATCCTTTTTGCTAAATCATTCAGCATAAGTTTTGCTATCTGTTCAAGATGTTCTCTACCCAATGGATGGAACACTATTATATCATCTATTCTGTTTAAAAACTCAGGTTTAAAATATTTTGAAATTATTCCAAAAACGAGTTGCGATACCCTTTCATATTCCTCATTCCATGATCCACCTTTTTCAAATTCCTCCTGTATCAGCTCGCTTCCTATGTTTGATGTCATTATTATTATTGTATTTTTAAAATTGACGACTCTACCTTTTGCATCTGTTAATCTTCCATCGTCAAGTATCTGAAGCATTATATTAAATACATCAGGGTGAGCTTTTTCTATTTCATCAAAGAGTATTACAGAGTATGGTTTTCTTCTTACCTTTTCCGTTAATTGCCCACCTTCATCATATCCTACGTACCCTGGAGGTGCTCCTATCAATTTGGCAACGGAGTGTTTTTCCATGTACTCACTCATATCGATTCTTATCAGGGAGTCTTCACTGTCAAACATAAACTCTGCAAGAGCTTTTGCAAGTTCTGTTTTACCTACCCCTGTAGGACCTAAGAATATAAATGATCCTATAGGTTTTTTGGGGTTACTTAACCCAGCTCTACTTCTTCTGATTGCTTCACTCACCGAAGAGATTGCTCTTTCCTGTCCTATAACTCTATTATGTATAATTGACTCCATATTGATAAGTTTGTCAGCTTCCTCTTCTAATAATTTGGTTGCAGGGATACCTGTCCATTTTGCTATTATCTCAGCAATATCTTCTTCGTCAACTTCCTCTTTTAGCATCTTTTTGTCTTTTTGGATCTCCTTTAATTTATCGTTTAGAATGTCCAATTTATTCTTTAGTTCTACCAGTTTTCCATATTTTATCTGTGATGCCAACTCGAAGTTACCTGATCTTTCTGCATTTGTCATAGCTATTTTTTGTTGTTCTTCCTCTTCCTTAACCTTTTTTATCTCAGAGATGATATTTTTTTCATTCTGCCAGTGAGTTTTTAAAGAGATTATTTTCTCATTTAGATCATTGATCTCTTTTTCTATCTTTTCTAACTTTATCTTACTTGCTTCATCCTGTTCTCTTTTTAAAGCCTGTTTTTCTATTTCCAATTGTCTTTTTTTTCTTTCAAGTTCATCAAGTTCTGTAGGTAAACTGTCAATTTCCATTCTAAGCTTTGCACATGCTTCGTCAATTAGGTCTATTGCCTTGTCTGGCATTTGCCTGTCAGAAATATATTTGTTGGACAGATAAACTGCTGATACTATTGCACTATCCTTTATCCTTACTCCATGGTGTACCTCATATTTTTCCTTTAATCCCCTAAGTATTGAAATAGTATCTTCAACTGAAGGCTCTTCAACCAATATAGGCTGGAATCTTCTCTCAAGGGCTGCATCTTTCTCTATATGTTTTTTATATTCATCCAGTGTTGTGGCACCTATGCAGTGTAGTTCACCACGTGCTAATGCTGGTTTTAAAAGGTTTGCTGCGTCCATAGCACCTTCTGCTGCACCGGCTCCAACCAATGTATGCATTTCATCTATAAAAAGTATGATCTCTCCCTCTCTTGATCCAATCTCTTTTAATATAGATTTTAATCTGTCTTCAAATTCTCCTCTATATTTAGTTCCAGCAATGAGTGCACCCATATCAAGGGCAAGCAGGGTTTTATCTTTTAATGTTTCAGGAACGTCACCATTGACAATACGTTGAGCAAGTCCTTCAACTATAGCTGTTTTACCCACGCCAGGTTCACCTATTAATACAGGGTTATTCTTTGTTCTCCTTGATAGAACATGCATAACTCTCCTAATCTCCTCATCCCTCCCAATTACAGGGTCAAGTTTTCCGGTAGATGCTCTTTCTGTCATATTTATCGTGTATTTTTCTATAGACTGCATTTTTTCTTCTGGATTTTGATCTACAATTTTACTATCGCCTCTCAATTCCTTTATAGCTTTTAATATTTTATTTTTTTCTATCCCATTTTTTAGAAAAGTTTGCCTGAGGGAATAATTAGGATGCTCTACTATACCTATGAATAGATGTTCAGTAGATACATATTCATCGCCAAAGTCTTTTATGACTTTAAAGGCATAGTCAAGGGATTTTTTCAGATCCTGAGAAATATAGATACCTTCTGAACCAGAAACTTTTGGATATTTTTCTATCAGCTCGTCCAGGTCTGTATTCAAGGTCCCAACGTTTACCTCTATCTTTTGAAGAAGAGGTTTTATCATACCATCAGACTGTAGAATAAGGGACTTCAAGAGATGTTCCTGTTCTATCTGCTGATTATTATTCTTCTCTGCAATAGCATGGGCACTTTGTATCGCTTCACTTGCTTTTATTGTTAGTTTATTCCAATTTATCATATATAGCTCCTATTCTCTTTCTATTTTTACCTTTATTATATTACCAGCTGGCTTAACAATTGGAACATTTTGATCGTTTGTATTGATATGTTCTCTTATAAAATTTGCCATTTCATCCAGTTTACTTTTAAGCTCCTCTATCTGTTCCCTCATTTTTAAAATTATTTCCACCCCAGCAAGATTTACACCCATATCCCTTGTTAGAGTGGTAATAAATCTAAGCTTTTCTATATCTTCCTCAGAGTATAGGCGTACATTACCTATAGTTCTTGAGGGTTTTACCAGCTCTATTCTCTCATACTGCCTCAAGGTTTGGGGGTGAATATTAAGCAATTCTGAAACTACACTTATTACGTAAAGGGGTTTATCTTTCATAGCATCACCTATATTTTACCTTTTTCTAAAAGTTGTTTCCTTATGTTTCCCGAATATCTTTTCCTCATCTCTTGCAGTATATCTCTATCTTTTTCCATTGCTATTGCAGGAATTTTTACATGTAATCTGACATAGAGATCACCAATCTCAGAACCGTTCAGATGAGGAATACCTTTACCCTTTATCCTCAGCAATTGGCCAGATTCAGCTCCTGCTGGTATAGTTATATTTATTGCTCCATAAGGGGTTGGTACAGTTATCTTATCCCCAAGCGCAGCCTCAAACATATCTATATCAACATTAACATAAATATTGTAACCCTGTCTTTCAAATATTGGATGTTTTTCTATATTAGTTACAATATAAAGGTCGCCACTTGCTGCTCCGTAAGCTCCTTCATTGCCTTTACCTGGTATCCTTATATTTGTTCCACTGTCAACCCCTTTAGGGATCTTTACTTTTATCTTTTCGTTTGTTAAAATTTTACCCTTTCCACCGCAGGCAGAGCAAGTAGAGTGTAATATCACCCCTTTTCCATGGCAAGTTTTGCATGGAATCTGACTTATAAAAAAACCAGACTTATGATTGATAAAACCTGTACCATGACATGTTGGGCATTGGCTTGTATTCCCACCTTCTCCATGACATTTGCTACAATTCACATTTCTTGAGATATTTATTTCATATTCTCCTCCATTTATTGAAACGGCAAATGGCAGTGACATTGTATACGAGAGGTCTTCCCCTTTTTTCTCTTTTGCCCTTTGTCTGGTTCTTCCTCCAAAAATATCTGAAAATATATCTTCAAAATTAAAGTTACCTGCCCTAAAGTTTTTTAAATCATCAAAATTCATATCAGAGAAATTATAGCCTTGTCCGGATGATGTAAATGCCTCATGACCGACACTGTCGTATTCTCTCCTCTTATCCGGGTCAGAGAGTACTGCATATGCTTCAGAAATCTCTTTAAATTTGATTTCTGCCTCTTTATTATTTTGGTTGACATCGGGATGATATTTTCTTGCAAGCTTTCTATATGCCTTTTTTATCTCATCTTGAGTAGCACTTTTTGAAACTCCCAATATCTCATAGTAATTTTTTCCCATTTTAACCTCTTATCTTTTATGGTGGAGAGGGGGATTCCCTCCACCATTATTCAGGTAATTACTCATCTTTTGTAACTTTAATTACCTTTGTTTTAACATTTTCGAGCTTAGGGATAGATATTTTCAACAAACCATCCTTTAAGCTAGCTTTTATCTGTGTAAAGTCCAGATTGTTTGGCAATGAAAAAAGTCTTGAAAATTTACCAAACTGTCTTTCCATTCTAAAACAATTGTCTTTGTCTTGCTCGAAGGGAGCTTTCTTTTCACCTTTAACAGATAAAACACCATCTGATACCTGAATTTCAATATCCTCTTCGGACACCCCAGGGATGTCCATCAATAAAACTATTTCATTTTCCTTTTCAAAGACATCTACAGGTGGCACAAATTCAGTTTTGCCTTGATGGCTGTCCTG
>JAIWOA010000114.1 GCA_020217115.1 Calditerrivibrio sp.
CACGGTAACTTTGTTTTGCAAAAATATCTCAATGAAGATGTAGTATTTTACAATCCATCAAACTATGGATTTGAAAAAAAGATATTGGATAGGTTGACAGAGTTATGGGGAAAGAGAAAAATATATGGAAACTAAAATAGAGATAAGGAAAAGGATGATTGAAGCAAGAAATTCTCTAAAGGATATTGAGGTGGAAACTAAAAGTATGGAGGTTAGAAAGAAGTTTCTGGATAATTTTTCCCATGAAAAAAGGTTTCTTTTTTATTATGATGTTAATAAAGAAGTTAGAACAAAATCACTCATTGATTATCTTCATAGTCATGGTAAGGATATATTTTTGCCCAAATTTGATGGGGAAAAATTTGTTGGTTGTTTCTATGAAGGTGTTGAAAGGTTGTTGAGAGGTTTGTATGGGATTATGGAACCATTGAGTGATGTTACTTCGAGTGATTATGATGTTATTGTGATGCCTGGTGTTGCATTTGGTGAAGATTTCAATAGGGTAGGTATGGGTAAAGGTTTTTACGACGAGATGTTAAAAAGGATAAGAGGTTATAGGGTAGGTTTCGCTTACCAATTTCAGATGTTTGATACGTTGCCATCAGATGAATGGGATGAAAAAGTTGATATGATCATTACGGAAGAGAAAATATATAGGAGGTAGTAATGACGGTTATATACATAGTAGTAGGTTTAGTATTAGGATTGGCAGGTGGATATTTTGTTGGTGTACAGATTCAAAGGAAAAAATTTGCCGAAGAGAATGCAAAATTGAATCGTTCTGCAGATGAAATTATTCAGAGGTCCAAGAGGGAAGCTGATGAGATTGTAAAGGATGCAAAAATTGAAGCTAAGGATATAATTTTTAAGGCTAAGCAGGAAGCAGAAAAGGAGATGAAGGAAAGAAGAAAAGAGCTTCAGCTTGTTGAAAAAAGGCTTTTGACAAAAGAGGAATCAATAGACAAAAAGGTTGAGCTTATAGAAAAGAAAGAGGAGCTTATAAGTAAAAAAGAGCAGGAGTTTGATAGAAAGCTTCATGAAGCTGAAGCTCAAAAACTTGAAGCTGAAAACCTAAAGATCAAAATACTTGCTGAGATAGAGAAGGTAGCAAGTATGACAAAGGAGGAGGCAAAGAATTATCTCATATCTATGATGGAGGCAGAAGCCAAGCAGGATGCGGCAAGGATCGTAAGAGAGATTGAAGAGGAAGCAAAAAGGGAAGCTGAAAAAAAAGGGAAAGAGATTGTTGCTACAGCTATACAGAGGTGTGCACCAGAATATGTTGGTGAGATAGCTGTTTCAATAGTAAACCTTCCAAGTGATGAGATGAAGGGTAGGATTATTGGTAGAGAAGGTAGAAATATAAGAACTTTTGAAAGTATTACAGGGGTTGATATAATAGTTGACGATACACCTGAAGCTGTCATTCTTTCTTCCTATGATCCATATAGAAGAGAAATTGCAAAAATGACACTTGAAAAGCTCATTTCAGACGGAAGAATTCACCCCACAAGAATAGAGGAAATTTATCAGAAAAGCAAAGAAGAGTTGGACAAACATATATTAGAAGTTGGCGAGGAGGCTGCTTTTCGTCTTGGTTTGCATAATATTCACAATGAGATATTGAAATTAATTGGTAGATTAAAATACAGAACAAGTTATGGACAGAATGTGTTATCCCATTCCATTGAGGTTGCAAAGATAGCAGGTATAATGGCTGCAGAACTGGGACTTAACGAAAAAATGGCAAAACGTATGGGGCTTTTGCACGATATAGGTAAGGCTGTGGATTATGACAGTGAAGGATCACATACAACCATAGGTGTTGAAATTGCAAAAAAATACAATGAAGATCCGAGAATAATAAATGCTATTTTATCTCACCACGGTGAAGAAGAGTTTAAATATGTGGAGTCTGTTCTGATTCAGGCTGCTGATGCCATATCTGCTTCAAGACCTGGTGCAAGAAGAGAGGTTCTGGAGGCTTATATCAAACGATTGGAAAAATTAGAGGAGATATCACAAAGTTTTGAAGGTGTGAATAAAACATATGCAATACAGGCAGGTAGGGAGGTGCGTATCATTGTTGAACCAGATATTGTCAATGATGATAATATGTATACCCTTGCAAAGGATATTGCTAAAAAGATTGAAGATGAGTTAACATATCCAGGACAGATAAAAGTTTCTGTCATAAGAGAGTCAAGATCCGTTGAATATGCAAGATAAAATGTGAACAATGTACATAAATATTCTTTTCTTAGGTGATATTATTGGTAGGTATGGCAGACACTTGCTCAGGGATAACCTGGGCAGGCTTAGGTCTGAGTATTTGCCAGATCTAATTATAGCCAACGGAGAGAATGCTTCTTCAGGTTTTGGAATTACAAAAAAAAGTTATGATGAGCTTATCAGCTTTGGTATTGATGTCATTACCACGGGGAATCATATCTGGGATAGAAGGGAACTTGAAAAAGATATAGATAAATGTCCTAATCTTTTAAGACCTTATAATTTTCCAAAAAATCAGCCGGGTATTGGTTATCTCACATTGTACGTTAAGGGAGTAAAAATCTCTATTTTGAATTTGATAGGTAGAGTCTTTATGGGTGGGAGCATCGATTGCCCTTTTAATGCCTTTGATGATTTTATTTCTACTATTGGTATGGATGGAATTTCAATCATTGATTTCCATGGTGAGGCTACGAGTGAGAAGGCTGCTTTTGGGATGTATGTTGATGGATATGTAGGTGCCGTTTTAGGTACTCATACCCATGTTCAGACAAATGATGATAGAATATTGCCAAAGGGATCTTTTTATATTACTGATGTAGGTATGTGTGGTGCCCTTGATTCTGTTATAGGTATGAAATCAGAAAAGGCTATTAGAAAATTTATAACAGGGATGCCAGAAAAACATGAAGTGGAGATGAAGGGTAGAGGGGTTTTTAGTGGAGTTTTTTTACAATTTGATGTAGAAAAAAGAAAAGTAGCATATTTTAATAAAATATACAATCTTTTTGGAGACTGTGATGGATATAAAGGCTGAAATAAAGAGACTTGCAAAGGAAAGGGATGCAGTGATTCTTGCCCATAACTATCAGATAGATGATATTCAGGAGATTGCTGATTTTACAGGAGATTCTTTGGCTTTAAGTATAGAAGCTTCTAAAGTTTCAAACAAAACTATAGTATTTTGTGGTGTACATTTTATGGCTGAAACGGCTTATATATTATCTCCTGATAAAACAGTTCTTCTACCGGAAAAAGATGCTGGATGTCCTATGGCTGATATGGTTACGGCAGAAGGGCTGCGCAAAATGAAGGATAAATTTCCAGGTGTGCCAGTCGTATGTTATGTCAATTCTTCGGCTGCTGTGAAGGCTGAAGCTGATATATGTTGTACGTCGGCAAATGCGGTTAACATAGTAAAATCTATAGATTCTGATAAGATTATTTTTGCTCCCGATATGAACTTAGGTCATTTTGTATCCCGTTTTGTAGATAAAGAGGTTATTTTATGGGAGGGTTTTTGCCCAACCCACCGAAGACTTACTTCTAAAGAAGTTCTGGAATTAAAGGGGAAATACCCAGATGCAGTCTTCATAGCTCATCCTGAATGTAACCCGGATGTTGTAGATTTAGCTGACCATGTATGTTCTACCTCTGGATTTTATACCTTTGTAAAACAATCTGATAAAAAAAGATTTATAATAGGAACTGAAAAAGGTGTACTTTATAAGCTTAAAAAAGAAAATCCTGACAAAGAATTCATTATTGCATATGATACCTTTCAATGTAAAAATATGAAAAAGATAACATTGAAGAGTTTGTATGAATCTTTGAGGGATATGAAATATATCATTAAAATTGATGAAGATGAAAGATTGAAAGCTTATGATTCAATTAAAAAGATGCTGGAAGTTCCGAGAAATTACTAAAATAAAGGGGTGAAATATGAAGTTTAGTGATGATTACCTTAGAAATATGCTCCTCAATGCAAAAAATATAGTTATAGTGGGTGCATCAAAGAATCCAGAAAGGGCAAGCAATGGAATAATGAAATTTTTAATGGGTAAAGGGTATAATTGTTACCCTGTAAATCCTGCAGAAGAAGAGGTTTTGGGGGTTAAGTGTTATAAAACGATTTCCGATGTTCCTGTTCAGGCAGATATCGTTGACGTTTTTAGAAAAAGCGATGCGGCTCCAGAGATTGTAAGGGAGTCTATTGCATGTAAAGCAAAATTTTTATGGTTACAGGAAGGTGTGGAATCTGAGGAAGCTGAGAGGATTGCCAACGAAAATAATATCCCAATAATAATGGACAAGTGTATATTTAAGGAGTTTTTAAGGTTAAAGTTAGTTTAAAAATATTATACTAACATATTATACAGTACAACAAATTAATTCATAATTTATATTATTTACAGGATTGATCTTATATTTTTTTGAATCTATTTTAATAATTTTTTGTTATATAGGGTAAATCTCTATTTTATTTATAAGTCTATCAATCAGTTAAAGTTGTCCTCCTCTTTGTTTTTTTATAAATACTATAATAAATTTGTGTTTAAAAATTTTATCATTTCTATTGACATAATATGGGTTTAGTGTGTATAATTTGCTATGAAATGTCATAAAATGGTATAAACGATGGGTGCCCAATTTTTGAGTTTTAAAGGTAAGAGTTACCACGTTATCAATGATGTTGGTCGTGTCAGTATCCCTGCGAAGTTTAGGGATATATTAAAGGCCAAATACAACGATGAGGCACTTATACTTGTTACACTTGGTACTCATATCGTGGCATACCCTATTGCTGAATGGAGTAAATTTGAAGAGATGCTTGAAAAAGAGAGACCAAATGATCCTAAAGTTAATGAGTTTTTAAGATATATGTACTCCACTGCTGAAGATTGTTCAATAGACAAGCAGGGTAGAATTCTTATCCCTCCCCACCTAAGGGACAGTGTATCTTTAAAAAGTGATTGTGTCATAATAGGTTTGAGGAATAAAATTGAGATTTGGCCCAAAGAAAAGTGGGAGGAAAGATACGAAAAGATCAATGTTGGAGATCTTTTTGATGAACTAAGCTCTAAATTCCCAGAAATTAATTTATAGTTGGTGGTGATATGAGCCAAAGGGTTGAAGCTGTGCATACTCCGGTGTTGTTAAGGGAATCGATGGAATATCTGAGTATTCAGCCTGATGGTATTTATGTGGATTGCACAGGTGGTGGTGGAGGTCATTCTAAGGAGATACTTTCAAGATTAGATAATGGTAAGCTATTTATTTTTGATAGGGATGAGGATGCCTGTGAGAGGTTGTACGGTTTATTTGGAACTGATCGTAGAGTTACAATAATAAATGACAATTTTGCTAATATTGAAAAACATAACCTGCCTCTACTAAATGGTTTGTGTGCAGATTTTGGGATATCAAATTTTCATATAATGGATGTTAAAAGGGGATTTTCCTTCAGGAGTGATGCATATCTCGATATGAGAATGGATAAAAAAACTGAATTGACAGCCTACGATGTGGTAAATGATTTTTCACAGGAGACGATTTCAAATATAATAACAAAATATGGTGAAGATCCTTTTGCAAAGAAGATAGCATTTAATATAGTAAAACACAGAAATATAAATAAAATAAAAACTACAAAGGAGTTAGCGGATATTATATCTGCTGCTATTCCCAAAAAATTTCACAAAGTTGGTATACATCCAGCCACAAAAACCTTTCAGGCTATAAGAATATTTGTAAACAAGGAGTTAGAGTCAATTGAGTCACTGTTAAAATCTATTGAAAATATTATGAATAGATCTGGCAGGGTTGTTTTCATATCTTTTCATTCTCTGGAAGATAGGTTGGTAAAAGATTTTCTTTCATACTACAGTAAGCTCTGTGTATGCCCCCCTGGTCATCCTATATGTACATGTGGTAAAAAACAGATATTTAAAATACTTACCAAAAAACCTGTAACTCCTTCAAAGGATGAGTTGGTAAGGAATCCATTGAGCAGAAGTGCAAAACTGAGGGCTGGGGAGAGATTATGAACCCATTGTCAGTCAGCAGCAGGTTGTCGAATATGACGCTGGATATGCTTTTTATAATTGAGATGTTATCTATTCTGGTTGTTATATTTTTTATTGTAACAATAAAAATGGAGTGTGTTAAGATAGGTTATGATATATACAGCCTTTCAAAGGAGATTGAGGTAAAAAAACTTCAGCTTCAGGATGTTGCAGAGGCACATGATGAAATAGTCCAGCCTGAGCGACTTTATAAATATGCTAAAAGTCTGGATTTACATTTCCCTTCCCCTGAGAGAGTGTACCGTGTGGAGTGAAAAGAATCGGATCAGATTGGTTAATCTATTGCTTGTTATTTTTGTAATCTTAATATTTACAAAGCTTGTCTATCTGCAGATAATTAAAAAAGATTTTTATGAGAATATTTCCCAGAATCAATCATCAAAAGAATTTACTATAACACAAAATAGAGCATTAATAACAGATAGAAAAGGTAACGTTATTGCAAAGAACAGAAAAGTTGCATCAATCTACGTATTTTCAAAACAGATAGAAGATTTTCGATCATTTATTACAGATCTTAAAAAGAGTGGTCTGGATATTTCAGACAAAGCGTATTCGAGATTAAAAGCAAAGGAGGGGTTTGTTTGGTTATCTAGAAATGCTGACTTTGGAGTTGCCGATTATCTTTCTAAAAAATATAAGTATGTTGGTTATATCATTGATGAGGGAAGATATTATTCCTATAAGAACCTATTCTCACAGATTGTAGGTTTCACAGGTGTAGATAATCAAGGTCTTTATGGGGTAGAAAAGATTTATGATAATGAATTAAAAGGTGATGAGCTTTCCTTTATAGCATTACGAGACAGCACAGGTAAACTAATCATGTTCCATGACAAAGAGGGGATCATTTCTGAAGAAAAAAGATTAGCTTTGACATTAGATAAAGATATGCAACAGGTAGCAGAGCTTGCTATTTTAGATGGTATTGAGGAATTTGGAGCGGATAAAGGTATTGTAATAGGTATGGATGTCAGCAATGGAGAGATACTTTTTGCAGTAAGTTATCCTGGTTTTGATCCAAATAGGTATGGTAGCTATTCGAAGGATTTATGGAAAAATTACACTTCCTACTATCTGTTTGAACCAGGTTCGATTATGAAGCCTTTTACTTTTACCTACCTACTTGATAACAATATGTTAGATCTTAATGAAAATATATTTTGTGAAAATGGCAAATATGCCGTTCATACACATGTTATAAAAGATGTTCATCCCTATGGGAATCTCAATGTTTCTGAGGTTCTGGTAAAATCAAGCAATATTGGAACAGTAAAACTAAACAGTAGAATTCCACCAGAAGATTTTTATAATTATCTTAAGAAGCTTGGTTTTGGTGAGCCTACTTCCTCAATAGGTAGCGGTGAGGAGAGTGGTCTTTTGAGGAATGTGAAAAAATGGTCAAAATTGTCACAACCATCCCTATCTATAGGTCAAGAATTACTTGTTACCCCCATTCAGATAGTCAAATTGTATGCTGCGATAGCGAATGGAGGCTATCTACATAGACCAAAATTTGTAAAAATTCAGGATTCTCCCACAGATCATACAAAAGTATTTACAGATAAAAGTATTAATCTGGTAAAATCACTTTTAAGGGAAGTTGTGGAAAGGGGAACTGCTACCACTGCAAAAAGTGATTATGTGACAATAGCTGGGAAGACAGGTACTGCTCAGAAGTTTGATAAAAATTTGGGAAAATATTCCACCTCTGAATATGTTGCGAGTTTTGCTGGATTCTTCCCCTTTGAAAATCCTAAAATAGCTATGGTGGTAATATATGAAAATCCCAAAAAATCTATTTATGGAGGAACAACAGCTGCAGTTACATTTAAAAGGATTGCAGAGGAGATTTCAGTTTTGCTTGGCCACAAAATAAAATCTTTGAGGGTGGTAAATGTTAGTTAGAGATATATTAAAAGGGGTTGAAATATTAAAGGTTTCAAATGACAATTTGCTGGATCTTTCCGTAGAAAATATTTCCATAAATACAAACAAGATAAAGGATAATTCTGTATATATATTGATATCAGGTTCTAATTTTAATCCATACGATAAAATAGATGAAATATATAATACTAATAAGATAAAACTATTCTTTTCTGATAGAGAGATTGAAGATAAGCCATTTATAATGTTGAAGAACTGTAAGATGGAACTGGATAAGATATGTAAGAATTTTTTTGAAATAAATTTTGATGAAATGCTTGTTTTTGGAGTTACTGGTACCAATGGGAAGACAACTACAAATTACCTTATTGACAGTATATTAAGATCTGAAAAGAGAAAAACTATTCGAATTGGTACTACAGAATATAAGATTATTGATGAGGTTCTTGAGGCGAATAATACAACTCCCGGCACCTACGATATATTTGAAATGATAAATAAAGGCTACAAAAATGGTGCAACTGCTGTTTGTATGGAGGTATCATCCCATGCTCTTGATCAGAAAAGGGTAGCTGGATTGATATTTGATGTGGCAATATTTACAAATCTCACAGGTGATCATCTGGATTATCATAAGACGATGGAGGAGTATTACCTTGCAAAAAAAGAACTTTTCACAAAAAAATATTCAAGAAATGCAGTAATCAATATCGATTATGACTATGGGAGAAGATTATTTAAAGAGACAGATATCAACAAATTGAGTTATTCTATTGAGAATGGTGATGTTTGTCCGAAGGAAGTGAAATTTTCTCTGGATGGTATTTACTCAGTGATCAGTTTTAAGGGTGAACTGGTGGAGATACAGTCAAAGTTAGTTGGTAGGCATAATCTGGAAAATATTCTTGCAGCTTCTTCTGCTGCTTTTTTAGCTGGTATAAGTTTAAAGGCTATTAAAGATGGGGTAGAATCTCTGCAAAATGTTCCGGGAAGACTCGAAAAATTTGAAAAAGATGGAGCCTATTTTTTCGTAGATTATGCACATACAGATGATGCATTAAAAAATGTCCTTGAACCCCTTTCAAGATTTAAAAAAAGTAAATTAATAACTGTTTTTGGTTGTGGAGGGGATAGGGATAGAACAAAAAGACCGAGAATGGCTAAGGTTGCTGAAAAATATTCAGATATTGTCATCGTGACAAGTGACAATCCAAGGACAGAAAACCCGGATGAGATAATAAATGAAATCTTAACGGGATTTGAATCCAAAAAGGATGTAATAGTAGAAGTGGATAGGAGAACTGCTATAAAAGAAGCTGTAAAGCTTGCCAGATCTGGGGATATAGTTCTCATTGCAGGGAAAGGTCACGAAGACTACCAGATTATAGGCAAAACTAAATACCATTTTGATGATAGAGAAGAGGTATGTAAAAATATTGGAGTGAGATTTGAAAAGATTTAATGTTTTTGAAGTATTTAAAAATGTTTTGAAAAGCAGTTTTGAGTGGATAGATTACTCTTCAGTCTCCATTGATAGTAGAAATGGGGTTGATGGAGGTATATTTTTTGCGATGAAAGGGGAAAAGACAGATGGGAATCTTTACCTCGAAAATGCTCTGAATAATAGATTTTCATACTGTATAACCACAGATCCAGTGCAGTACGAAAAGTTGAAAGGGGAAAGGGTGGTTTTAGTTGAAGATTCCTTTGTATCTCTCAAAAATCTTGCAGAATGGAATCTGTCTCTCTACAAAGGGGAAAAAATTGTTATAACCGGGAGTGTAGGGAAAACATCCACCAAGGCACTTGCTTCTGCTGTTTTAAGTCAAAAATATAGAGTTTATGAAGCATTTAAAAATTTCAATAATGAACTTGGTATCTCCATAGTAGCATCTAATCTGGATCTGGATTCGGATATAGCTATTTTTGAGATAGGGACAAATAGCCCCGGGGAGATAAGATCTTTATCCAGCATCCTAAAGCCAGATATTGCAGTGGTAACAAATATTGGCCATGCACATATAGGTATGTTTGGAGATTTTGAAGCTCTGAAAAAAGAAAAGCTCTCAATTTCTGAAAGTTTGGTGACTGGTGGTACAATATGGCTAAATGATTCTATAGATCTCTCAAATTATGATTTATGTTCTGGGATATGTGTAAAAAAATTTGGATTTAATCCAGATTCTGATCTTTTTATTGA
>JAIWOA010000115.1 GCA_020217115.1 Calditerrivibrio sp.
TTACCTTTTCCTCCGATGGGAGATATATTGCCTCGGGAAGTGCGGATGGTACTATCAAGCAATGGGATGTAGAAAAGGGGATTCTTGTGGCTGATTTTATCGGCTTTACCGATGGTGAATGGATAGTCATCACACCTCAGGGGCACTACAATGCCTCTCCAAATGGAGATAAATACTTAAATGTAAGGATTGGCAACAATGTATATGGGATAGATAATTATCGTGAGAAGTTTTTCATGCCTGACCTGGTTAAGCTTGCCCTCTCAGGGCAATCCCTCAAGGATTACAAAACCATCGCAGATGTAGCACTGCCACCTTCTGTGGATATTGTGGATACACCATCTGAGGTTAAAGGAGATGAAGTAAAGGTTACTTTAAAACTCACAGATCAGGGTGGTGGTATCGGATATGTAAGGCTCTATCTCAATGACACATCCATACTCCTTGACAGTGCAAGGGGTGTAAAGATTACACCAAAGGCAGGAGAAAAGTCCATCTATAAGACCTATACCATTAGGCTTCTTGAGGGAGAAAATACAATTAAGGCAGTTGCCTTTAATGCTGAAGGGTCAATGGCAAGTAACCCTGCAATCCACAGGATAGTTTCCCTTGCAAAGGGATATAAGAAGCCTTCTATGTATGCGGTAGTAATAGGGATAAATGAATACAAAAACCCAAAGCTTGAGCTAAAATATGCAGTGGCAGATGCAAAACTCTTTGCAGAGACCCTCAGGAAAATTGCATCTCCACTATTTGAAAAGGTAAATATCAACCTTCTTACGACAAAGGATGAGACCAGCAGGGAGAATATTAAAAAGACCCTGGAGGGTATGAAGGCACTGAGGCCTGATGATGTCTTTGTCTTTTATGTGGCAAGTCATGGCACTGTGGATGAGGGAGAGTATTTTCTTATCACCTCAAATGTTGGCTCTTTGAGCACGAGGAAACTTAAAGAAGATGCCCTTACCCAGGGGGAATTAAAGGAACTCATAGCAAATGTGCCAACCACAAAGAAGATGATAATCATAGATACCTGCAATGCTGGCAAACTTGGAGAGACCATTCAGGTAGCAATGATGACGAGGGGTATGAGTGAAGAGACAGCTATGAAGATACTTTCCAGTGCAGTGGGCTCAACCATAATAAGCGCATCTACAGGGCTACAGGAGGCACTGGAAGGTTATCAGGGTCATGGGCTTTTTACCTATGCGCTTGTGGAGGGTATGAAGGGTAAGGCAGACACAGACAGAGATGGATTCATAAGGACCATTGAGCTTGCAAGCTATGTGGATGGTGAGGTGCCCATTCTTGCTGAGAAGATATTCAAAAGAGCACAGTATCCCACCACCCAACCTATAGGTCAGTCATTTCCAGTGGGTAAGGTGAGATAAGATGGTTATAAAAGGAGGCTTAAGATGCTTAAGATAGTTGTCTCATTAACCCTTGGTTTATTCTTTATCACCACTCTTTATGCTGGACAGTCTGCAATTACTGAATCAGAAGGCTATGCCTGTATGGGTGAGGACAGGACAAAGAGGCAGACAGAGGAGACAGCACTTCAGGATGCAAAGAGAAATGCTATTGAGCAGGCATCTACCTATATCAAAAGTGAGACAGAGGTAAAGGATTTTAAACTTCAGAAAGATATCATAAATGCCTATACAGATGCAAAGGTCAAGATTTTAGAACAGAAGGGGAGATGGGATAGTGAACCTCCAAAGGTTGGAGATTGCTACAGAATAACCATTAAAGCTGAAGTAATACCCAATGAATCTGCTATAAAAAATCTATCTGAATCAAAGGATTGGGATAATCCATCCCTCCCCTTCAAAGTTAGGTTGTGGACAGAAAAGAGGGAGTTTAAAAGGGGTGAAAAAATAAAAATTTTCTTTAAAGGTAACAAACCATTTTATGCAACGATAGTATACAGACAGGTTGATGGCAGCTTAATTCAGATACTTCCAAATCTCTACAGACAGAATAATTATTTTCAAGGTGGCGTTGTCTATGAAATACCCTCAGGGCCTGATAAGTTTGAGCTCGAGGTTACACCACCTTTTGGTGAAGAAAATATAGTTATATATGCCAGTACTTCTCCTATGGGTAACTTAGATTTAGAAAAAGCTGGTGGTGTCTACCTTGTAAAGAGTAAAGATTTAAGTGAAAAGACGAGGGGTATAACAATCATAGGGAAGGGTGAGAAGAGTGCAAAGGCAGGGGAATTTTTCGAAGAGATGCTGGAAATTAAGACAAAATAGAAAAAGAATATGGCAAACTATAGGTTCTGACAATATTTAAGTTGTTGATTATATAGGTATCCTTTATTTTTTATTATTGTTGAAATGATACTTTGAACTTATTTGTGATAATACATTTTCTATTACACTGAGTATTTTTTAAATATCATCGGAGATATTTTTAAGTTGTATATCTATTTTGTATTTTTCCAGTTCATCTTTGGTATTAAAATTCTTAAAGGAGGCAAGATCTGGATCAACCATCAAAAATTGATCACTCTTGATATATTTTATAGACAATTCTGATAAAAAATCTCTTACTTTAAGGTTCCCTTTTTCGATGAATATATTTAATTTTTCAAAAATAGATCTATTGTAGGCTGCTATCAGTGGATGGATTTTCCCATCGATATCTGGAATTACAGCATCAAAAGATTCCAGGCTCTCTATTATTATTTTTATAGTTTCAGCTTTTATCAAAGGTGAATCGACAGAAGATATAAATACCCTATCATGTCTGGCATGGTAAAGCCCGGTTAATATTCCTAAAAGGGGAGTCTGTATTGGCAGTAGATCTTCAACTATAGCTACATCATCATAAAATCTTAATTTATCTCGATTCTTTGTTACTATTATTATGTCATCTGTCAGTTTTTTTCCATTTTCCAGTAGTATTTCTATAAAAGTTTTTCCATTAATCATGGCAAAGGATTTGTCACTTCCAAATCTCTTTGACATCCCACCAGCCAGGATTGCAATGCTAAAACTGTTCATTTTTTAAAAATATTGGGGGAAATTTTGCTTCCCCCTCTATAATTCATATTAAAGTCTTGAGAAATCCAGTGTTGCAAAATAATCCTCTATTGTTTCAGCTCTTCTTATCATTTCAACTGAGCCATCTTCCTTTAAAAGTAGTTCTGCTGATCTGAGCTTACCGTTATAATTGAATCCCATTGCATACCCATGTGCACCAGCCTCGTGAATTACTATTATATCTCCAATATCTATTTGGGGAAGTTGTCTATCTATAGCAAATTTATCGTTGTTTTCACAAAGGGAACCTACAACGTCATAAACCATATTTTTTTCAGCATCCTCTTTCCCGAGTACCGTAATGTGGTGGTAAGCTCCATACATTCCTGGTCTCATGAGGTTTGCCATGCAGGCATCCACCCCTATATATTTTTTGTATATATTCTTTTTATGTATAGCCCTCGTTACAAGATATCCGAAAGGTCCAGTAATCATTCTCCCATTTTCCATAAATAGCTTTAAATCCTCCATGCCACTACCCTTTAGCATGGTTTCAAAAAGGTTTTTAATCCCATTGGATACATAAATGATATCCACACTTTTCTGTTCTGGTCTGTATGGTATACCTATCCCACCCCCCATATTTATAAATTCAAATTTGATTCCTACCTCTCTGTTTATCTCTAAAACAAGTTCTAAGAGCATTCTGACAGTTTCTATAAAATAGTCCGGGTTAAGCTCATTTGATGCTACCATTGTGTGTAAACCAAACCTTTTTACACCTTTCTCCTTGATGATTTTATACCCTTCAAAGAGTTGTTCCTTTGTAAAACCGTATTTAGCCTCCTCAGGCTTTCCTATAATGGTATTTCCTTCCCTTAATGGTCCAGGATTATATCTAAAGGATAAAAGATCTGGTAGCTTGCCAAGATTGTCTTCGATATATTGGATATGGGTTATATCATCAAGGTTTATTATAGCTCCAAGCTCCATTGCTTTTTTGTACTCGTATGCTGGGGTTTCGTTCGATGTAAACATTATATTTTCGCCAATAATTCCAACCTTTTCTGAAAGAATCAGCTCAGGAAGAGAGCTACAATCGGATCCAAAACCCTCCTCTTTGAGAATTTTCATTATATATGGATTTGGACAGGCTTTTACTGCAAAATATTCTTTAAAACCTTTGTTCCATGAAAATGCTTTGACAAGATTTCTTGCATTATCTCTGATCCCTTTTTCATCATAGATATGAAATGGAGTTGGATATTTTTCTACTATTTTTTCAATCTGAGATTTTGTGAATGGTAAATTTTTTTTTGCCATGAATATACTCCTTTAGTTAAAATTTATTTAATTTATATGAATTGTAAAATTTTTTCAATATAAATCTAAAAAATGTTATAATTAGACAACTTTATTGGTGAAAAACAAAAGAAAACTTGCATTTTATTTTTATTCTTTTATAATTGTTAAAGATAATGGGGGTTTCAATGAAGAGGAAAGAATTTTTTGTTAAAATTAATTTTCCAGATAGGCTTAAGTCTTTAGAATCTTTGGCATACAATCTGTGGTGGGTATACAACAACAATGCAAAAGATCTTTTTAAAATGATAAATCCTGATCTGTGGAGGGAAAGTGATCACAATCCAATAGAGGTACTTTTATCTCTTTCTGAGCTTGATATTAAAAAACTGGAAAAGGATCAGGTCTTTTTATCACGCCTTGATACAGTATGGAATGAATATCTTGAGTATCTTAAGACACCAAAATGGTTTGAGACAGTTATGAATTATGAAAAACATGGGGGTATGCAGGTTGCTTATTTTTCTGCCGAATATGGTTTGCATGAATCTATACAGTCATATGCGGGAGGACTTGGTATATTGTCAGGGGATCATTTTAAGTCTGCAAGTGATCTGGGTATCCCATTTGTTGCTGTAGGTTTATTATATAGAAATGGTTATTTTCACCAATATCTAAATTCTGATGGATGGCAGCTTGAGACCTACCCCTATAATGAATTTTACAAAATGCCAGTAACTGAGGCTTACATAGGAGATGATCCTGTTGTTATTGAAATACCGACATACAATGGGGTTATAAAGGCTAAGGTTTGGTTGATACATCTTGGATATTCGAGACTTGTTATGTTAGATACAGATTTGGATGATAACTCTCCAGAGAATAGGGTAATTACAGGCAAATTATACGATGGCGATTCTGAAATGAGGATAAAGCAGGAGATTGTTTTAGGGATAGGTGGAGTTAGAGCCTTAAAAAAATTGGGTATAGAAGCCACTGTTTTCCATATTAATGAGGGGCATCCAGCCTTTGCTCTTTTAGAAAGGGTTAAGGATTACATGACAGATAATAATCTCAATTTGTCGGAAGCAATCAATATGGTCAAACATTCTACACTTTTTACCACTCACACCCCTGTTCCTGCAGGGTTTGATGTTTTTGATAATAATACTATATATAAACATCTCTCCCCAATTTATGGGCACACACCCCTTTCAGTTGATGAAATCCTGAAGATCGGTAAGGTAAACCCATACAACCACAATGAGATTTTTTCAATGGCAGTATGTGCTACCAAATTAAGTGTTTTTAGAAATGGAGTTAGTAAGCTTCATGGAAAGGTATCAAGACAGATCTTTAATAACCTATGGCCTGAAGTGGGTGAATCTTTTGTTCCTGTTGGCCATGTAACCAATGGTATACATCTACAAACATGGCTTGCAGATGAGATAAAGGTTTTGTTTAACAGATACCTGGGTGAAGACTGGTATCTTAGACCATATCAAAGGTCTGTATGGGATAATGTGGAAGATATTCCAGATCTTGAATTATATGAAGCAAAAAATATACTCAGAACGAGATTAGTGGAATTTATAAGGAAGAGGACCATAGAATCTATCAGAAAAAGAGGGGGATCCTATAGTGAAATCGTAAAATCCAATGAAATACTTCACCCCGGTGTTCTTACCATAGGGTTTGCGAGGAGATTTGCAACCTATAAGAGGGGTTACCTGCTATTTACAGATGAGGATAGACTGAGCAGGATTCTAAACAATCCAAAGATGCCGGTTCAGATTATAATAGCTGGTAAGGCTCATCCAAAGGACTCTGAAGGGAAAGATATCATCAAAAAGATACATCACATAGCTAGAAAACCAGAGTTTAGAGATAAGATAGTGTTTGTGGAAGATTATGATATTCAGGTTGCCAAATACCTCGTAAGAGGGGTTGATGTTTGGCTCAATAACCCGAGAAGACCTATGGAGGCGAGTGGAACAAGTGGTATGAAGGCAGCTGTAAACGGTGCGCTCAATTTTTCGATTCTTGATGGCTGGTGGGTAGAAGGTTATAAGGGTGACAATGGTTGGTCTATAGGTGCAGGTGAAGAGTACTCTGATCCTAAATATCAGGACTTTGTTGAAGGACAGGAGCTATACGATAAATTGGAAAATGAGATAGTTCCTCTTTTCTATTCAAAGGATCGTTCAGGCTTGCCCAGAGGTTGGATCCATATGGTTAAAAGATCAATATTTGTAGGATGTTCTGAGTTTTCCACTAACAGAATGGTCATGGATTACCATGAAAAGTATTATGTAACTTTGCATGAAATGTGCAACGAGTTAGTTGACAACAACTTTAGTAGCCTCAAAGAGTATATGAATTTTTATGGAGAGATATTTAATAAATGGCAAAAAATCAGGTTTATCAAATCTGAGGTATCTTCAGATAAATTTTACCTTGGTTCTAACGCAAAGTTTACTGCTGAGGTTTATGTTGATGATCTAACTCCAGATTATATAAATGTTTGTGTAATCTCTGATACAAACTGCCCAAAACTTGACTTTGAAGAACCAAGATTCATAATTCTTGACCTTGTGGAACAGAAGGATAATGTAGCAACCTTTTCTAAGACTATTAAATTAACATGTTCTGGTAAAATAAGATTTGCTTTTGCAATATTTCCAAAACATAAATATATTTTCAATGAGTTTGAAAATAATCTGGTGGTGTGGGAAAAATAAATTTTAATTGATAAATAAAATATATTTTGGAGGTTACCTATGAAAGCTGTAATAATGGCAGGGGGGTTTGGTACAAGGATTCAGCCCTTGACCTCCTCTATACCGAAACCGATGATTCCTGTATTAAATATTCCGATGATGGAGTATATACTTGAAAGTGTAAAAAAGGCTGGAATATTAGATGTTATAATACTGTTGTATTTTATGCCTGATGTTATAAAAAAACACTTTGGTGATGGGAGTAGATTTGGTGTCCATATAAATTATGTACTTCCTGATAATGATTATGGTACTGCAGGAGCTGTTAAACATGGGGAAAGATATCTTGATGATGATTTTATTGTAATTAGTGGGGATCTCGTTACAGATTTTGATCTGAATGAAGTTATCGGCTATCATAGATCAAAGGGTTGTGATGCTACAATCTGTCTTACTTCGGTTGAAGACCCTCTCCAGTTTGGTGTCGTAATTACAGATAAGGGTGGTAAGATATTGAGATTTCTGGAGAAACCTGGTTGGGGGGAAGTATTTAGTGATACAATTAATACCGGGATATATATTTTTAAAAGATCTGTTTTAAATTTTATCCCTGAGAAAGATAATTTTGATTTTTCGAAGGATCTCTTTCCTCTTATGATGAGTAAAGGTATAGATATCTATGGTTACAATGCTAAGGGTTACTGGAGAGATGTGGGTAATCCTAATTCATACAGAGAGGTTCTTCTTGACATTATAGATGGCAGAGTAAAGCTTCCTTTGAAGGGTAAAAGAGTTGAAGGTGATATTTATATAGGGGAAGATTGTTCCTATGATGAGGCATCACTGGAAGGGTTTGTAGTGATGGGGAGTAATGTTGTTGCTAATACAGGTGTGAAAATAATCAATAGTTCTATTGGTAACAACGTTGAGATAGGAAGAAACAGTGTAATTGAAAATTCTATAATATGGGATAATGTTCGCATAGGTAGCAATTGTGTAATAAAGAACGCAGTGTTGTGTAATGGCATAATTGTTGGTAGGGGTGTACAGATCCAGCTTGGAGGTATAGTAGCTGAGAATACAGAGATAGGTAACTACGTTGTCTTTGAAAAGGATATAATGGTATGGCCAAACAAACAGATTGAAGAAGATTCCATACTTAGTAGCAATCTGATATGGGGAGATAAGTGGAAAAAGTCTATTTTTGAAGGTGGTATGGTGAGTGCCCAGACAAATGTGGAGCTTTCCCCTGAATTGTGTGCAAAGCTTGGATCTGCCCTTGGCAGCAGTCTTCCAAAAGATTCCACAGTTGTGCTTAGCAGAGACTATCACAGTGCATCGAGAATGCTTAAAAGGTCATTTTTAGGAGGATTACTTTCTTCTGGAGTTAACGCAGTGGATCTGAGGATGACGGCAATACCTGTTACAAAATATATACAAAAGATATCCAGAAACAGTATGAGTGTACATTTTAGGCAGTCCCTCACAAATGCTTTGTATACTGAAATACAGTTTTCTGATATTAATGGATTACCGATAGACTCAAATTTTGAAAAAAATATTGAAAGGACCTTTTTCAGGGAAAACTTTAGGAGGGCTTCACATGATGATATCGGTAAAATTGTAGAACTTCATGATCTGGAGACCTCTTACATTAAGCATTTTTTGCAGAATGTTGATTACGAAATCATCAAAAGAAGTAAATTTAAAATAGTTGTTGATATGATGAATGGTACTGCTACTGACATATTTCCCCATATTCTTACAGAGCTTGGTATAGATGCTGTTGTCTTGAATGCGTATTTGAATGAAAAGAAGATATCAAAGAACTTTACCGAACTACAAAATAAGCTTGAAGAGGTAAAAAAGATACTTTTGACTCTTAATTCTGATATTGGAGTTGTAATTTTTCAAAATGGTGAGAGAATGCAGGTGATTTCCGATGTTGGTGAGGTAATAACACCTGAAAAATTAAGTCTGATATATATAAAACTCCTCGATATAACTTCAAAGGATAGAGGTAAGGTTTATCTTCCAATAATGGTTCCAACAGTTTTAGATGGTAAAACCGATAATGTAGATATAATTAGGGGGAGGTCAACAGGTCTTAAGGCTGAATTTTTAAAGGAGTTTGATTTCGTAGGTTCTAATTCTATGCTTTTATCTTTCCCAAAGTATATGGTAAGTTATGACAGTATGTATAATACTATAAAGCTGTTGGAACTTTTGAGTAAATCCGGAATGAAACTGTCGGAGGTTAGTAAAACTATTCCTGAATACTATTTTTCCCATCTTATAATAAGCTGTCCTTTTAGTAAAAAAGGTTACATAATGAGGAGAATGAGTGAAGATGCAATGGATAAAGAGGCATCTTACGTTGATGGAGTAAAAATAAATTTTAAAGGTAAAGGTTATGTGTTAATGATTCCTGATCAGTATTCTGCAAACGTTCACTTATATGTAGAGGCTGTGGCTGAAAATTTCAGATTAGAGCTGATGGAAGAGTATAAGAATAAAATAACTGCGTGGATTGAAGAGTAGTTAATGAAGAAACTTTATCTGACTTTTTTGTGGCATATGCACCAGCCCTATTACAAGGATGATGTGACAGGTGTATACCATTTGCCGTGGGTATTTTTACATGGTATCAAGGATTATATTGAGATCCCAAAATACCATGAATCCTTTAATGTCAAAGCAGTATTTAATCTTGTTCCATCTTTGCTGGAGCAGATTCTGGATCTGGCAAGAGATTGTAGAAAGGACAGACTTATCGGTCTTATAAACAAGCCTGTCCTTTCCCTTAGTTCAGATGAAAAAGATTATCTCTTACGCTCCCTGTTCTGGGCAAATGAAGAAAATATGATAAAACCATCAAAGAGGTATTATGAACTGTTTATAAAATATGGGAATAAAAACTCTAAAGAAGAGATCTCCTTTTCTGAACTTATAGATCTTGAAGTTCATTTTTTAATAGCCTGGACTGGTACGTTCATAAGGTATGGTTCAAGTTTTGTCATGAGTCTTATTCAGAGGGATAGGGATTATTCGGAAGAGGATAAACAACATCTTATAAATATTTTAGAGAGTAATTTCAGGTATATAATAGACTA
>JAIWOA010000116.1 GCA_020217115.1 Calditerrivibrio sp.
TGTTTGCAGGATACCTGGCAAGAACCACAACCAACACACTTTCTTAGGTCAATAATAAATCCATATTTTTTGCTCATACATACACCTCCTCAGATATTATTAGCATAATCTATGCCAGAGTTTTTGAATGTATAATTTGTTGATATAAAGGATAAATTTTATAATTTTAAAATTATAAATGTTGAAAAATGAAACAGATAAATGTTCTTTTTTGGAACATTCCGCTCAGAAAAGTACTAATCTATGCCTAAAAGTTTCCTTAGCTTATTTCTTGAGATCCCCAATTTTTCTGCTGTTAATACCTGATTCCTATCGAACATCTCATAGCAATTTTTAACTATGAATGTTTCTATCTCCTCGATAAAACTGTTAAGATCTTTTATATCAAGATTCTTCTTGTAGTGTTCAAAAATTGATTCAAGTAACCCTGAAGGTTTTACCTTACTTTCCCAAAAAAATAGATCTTTTTCATCTATAACATCAGGACTTTCCAATACTGCTCTTTTTATGACGTTTTCAAGCTCCCGTATATTACCCGGGTAATCATAGGACAAAAGCTTTTCTAAAGCTTTGTCGGTGATCCTTACCTCTTTGGTTGTATATTTGCCAAGAAAGTATTTACATAGAGGTATTATATCATCCTTTCTTTCTCTGAGTGGTTTTAAATTTATTTCATAGGTGTTTAGTCTATAGTATAGATCTTTTCTAAAACTGCCATCCAACATCAATTGATGAATATCCCTATTTGTAGCTGCAATGAATCTAACATCGATACTTTTTGTTTCATTACTGCCAATTCTTATGATCTCCCTATCTTGAAGCAATCGCAGTATTTTTGATTGTAAAAGAAGGGGCATATCGCCTATTTCATCAAGGAAAACTGTACCCCCATTTGCATACTCTATTTTACCTGTATAATCTTTAACTGCACCGGTAAAAGCACCTTTTTCGTAACCAAATAGCTCACTCTCTAAAAGTTCCTGTGGGATAGCGCTGCAATTTATGGCTATAAATGGTCCCTTTGATCTGCTCGAATAGTTATGTATTGCTCTTGCAACAATCTCCTTTCCTGTACCTGTTTCTCCAGTGATCAAAACGGAATCGCTTGTCTTTGATACCTTGCCTATTTTTTTTATAACATCCAGCATGTGGGAGGAACCACTGATTAGCTTTTCTTTACAATTTGGATCATTTTTTACACATAGATAGATGTCTTGATTCTCCTTATTGTACCCCCTAAGAATGTTGGAAATTATTTCATTGAGCTGCTCACTATCAAAGGGTTTTAAAATATATTCAAAGGCACCTATTTTCATCGACTTTAATGCTATATCTGTCTCATGAAAAGCAGTCATAATAATTATTTTTGCATTATGGTTAACTTTTGGAAAGAAATTTTCCAATAAATCAATTCCATCTATATCTGGAAGTTTAACATCCAAAAAAACTATATCAAATCTATCCTTACTAAATATATCCATACCAGTTTGGCCATCATAGGCCAGAGTTACATTCATATTATTTTTTTCTAACAACCTCTTTAAAGAGTAACAAATAGATTTTTGATCATCAATTACAAGTACATTCATAAAGCACCTCTTAAAATAATCTTAAACGTTGTTAAACCCGGTTTGCTATCTACCTGTATATCCCCAAAATGTATTTTTACAATATTATAAACTATATATAAGCCCATTCCTGTACCATCCTTTTTAGTGGTGAAAAAGGGATCAAATATTTTATTAATTGTGATATTGTCTATTCCAGAACCACCATCTGAAAATATTATCTCCACAAAATCATCTTTATTTTCAATAGAGATTGAGATATTTCCATCAAAATCTATTGCATCTATTGAGTTTCTAAAGAGGTTAAAAAACATATGTTCCAGTAAAGCGTAATAACCTTTGAAATATTTGGTTTCCTCTGGTGGCGAAAAGTATACTTTGATATTTTTCTTTTTAAAAATAGATTCATACTCTTTAATAACTTCATTTATAATATTTGAAATATCCACAAAACCTATATCCATGCCTGAAGTTATTGGTTGACCTGTAAGATTCTTTAATAAAGCTTCGATATTTTCTGTTTCATCTCGTATTACTGATATGTCCTCATTTCTGATGGTTGTTTCATCAAGGCCACTTACGAGAAGTTTTATAGAGGTTATGGAACTTTTTATTTCATGCAATAACCCAGATTTTAATATATTTAATGCATTTATCTTTTCTGTTAATAGTATATTACTAAAGTTCATTTTGAAATTGTCATGATATTCTTTGAGTTCTATGGAGAGCTTATTCATGACTTCTATGATTTTTTTGACTTCAAATGATCCAGAAGGTACTATTGTATTTCCGAATTTTTTATCCATGAGTTCATTTGCAAAAGAATGGAGGTTATTTAATGGCTTTGTTAAAAACCTACTTAAGATATAAGATAATAATAATACTGTCAATACTACCACTATTGTGTATAACAAAAATTTCCTTATAACCTTTTTAAAAAGTATTTCTACACTCTTTTCTGTGATACCAATATGAAGTTCATAATCGAGACTATCAACAATTTTCACTCCGATATCATGTATTATCTCACCTTTATTTTCAAGCAACTGAACGTTTGATACTTTTTCTAATAAGGGATTCCAGTTTTCGATCCCCTCTGGGATTTTATCCCCAAAGGTAGAAACTTTTATCTTTCTATATTCATCAACGATATAAATATAAACTATTGCTTCGTTAGTTGTTTTTATATTTTCAAGATTTTTTTTGATTCTTACAATATCTCCCAATAATAAATCATTTACAATTAGCCTTGATGTCACTATGGCAAAGGATAATGATAATTTGTCAGCTTCCTCTCTCATTGATGATTTTGTATATTTCGATAACATAAAGAATATTCCAAAGGAGATCATTAATACAAGAAAAAGCATTGATATGAAGAGCTTTTTTTTAAACTTCATTTTAGATTATAATACCTTTTTATTAAGGGTAAAAGATCCTTCAAATTTACCTCCCCCACGTCTATAAAGCCATTTTCCATTTCTGTATATTTCCATGAAGGCCCTCTCAGCTCCTTTTTATCATTAAACCTTAATAGAGCATTTTTTATAATATCTACCTTGTAGTTATCAAGCAAAGGGGATACACAAACTGTGCTTGAGGGGAACTTGTTTGATAATTCGACAATTTCTAATAATTTTTCATTAACCATCTTAAAAGCTAATTTATCCTGCATAGCTCCTGCATCACAAAAACCATTTATTACTTTATATGCCACATCTTTATGTGAGTCTGAAAACTCATAATCAAGATCTTCCAAAAAAATATCTTTATTTTCAAGCATGTTACGTGGAATCAGATAACCTTGAGTAGAGTATTTATTACCAAAAGCAAACTTTCTGTTTTTTAAATCTTTAATTGTTTTTATGGTGGAATTGCCAGCTTTTTTTACAAGGGCACTTCTATAAAATGGTTCATTGTCACCATTCAGACCCACAACTATAGGGTATGATCCATACTTACTACTTGAAATCAAGCAGTTTACAGTACCCATAAAAGAGATATCTATTTCCCCCTGTCCCAACATATGAATATTGTCAGAATAGGTTCTTGGAATGACAATTTTAAATTTTAAGCCAGTTTCAGATTGCATAAATTTGATTAGAGGTTCATAAAATTGCAAGTCTTCTATAGGCTCCCACCTGAGATCAAAACCTATATGTATTGTATTATTATCTTTTTTAATACCATTTTGTTTTTGTTCTGAAGTTTTTGATAGATCTATCTTTTTAATATTATCTCTTTCTCCACACGAAATAAAAAAAAGCAACAAAAAGACAGCAATC
The DNA here is from genome assembly GCA_020217115.1 of Calditerrivibrio sp. GTDB lineage: Bacteria > Chrysiogenota > Deferribacteres > Deferribacterales > Calditerrivibrionaceae > Calditerrivibrio. The sequence goes on from JAIWOA010000116.1 coordinate 3,854, forward strand.
AACAATTTAATAAAAACAGTTTTAAAATAAAACTTATTCATTCTACACAACCAGCGTGATTTTTCTTATTTTTTATTATAACCCACATTGAACAATATCATTTTCTACATTTTTTACAATATTTAATATAAATATTATAATATATTTTTATGACATTGCTCTAAAAAATCCCCTTATGTCCCTTTACAAAATTTACATAATCTTTGCAAAATTTAATATAAAGTTACATTATTTCGTCTATAATATTTTAGAAACATATGGAGGTGTATATGAAACTTGGAAAGTATTTATTTCTGATTGTTTTTATTTTTATCCTTGCGACTATTCCAGTATTTAGTAAACAGGCCAAGGGAACAGTTGCCACAAAACACCCTGTCCCGATGGAAGGACAGAATTGCATTTCTTGCCATGAAGGTGACCAAAACTATGTTGAATGGGAAAAGAGTGGTCATGGAACTATTCTGGTTAAATGTGAGGTTTGCCATGGTGAAGAGAAAAATTTTGTGAAAAGACCTTCAGAAAAAGTGTGTAGAGGGTGTCATGCCAGCCAATTTGAAAATATGCCAGTGGCAAACGTTACTTGTATTTCTTGCCATCCAGCACACAGTTTTAAATTAAAAGGTCACAAGTAGGATAACAATAATTAAAAGAAGAAATTGGAGGCGTTATAATGATAAGTAGAAGAGATTTTATAAAGCTAAGTGCAGCGGCAGCAACTGCAGCTGCTGCAGGTATAAGCTTTACCAAAAAAGCTGAAGCAAAAGAAGATGTAGACAGGTGGGTTAAAGGAGCATGTAGATTTTGTGGAACAGGATGTGGAGTTTATGTTGGTGTGAAAAATGGGAAGGCTGTTGCCATGAAAGGTAACCCAGAAGCTAAGACAAATTTTGGTTTTTTGTGTGTAAAGGGTTTCCTCGCATATAAAGTGATGGAACATCCAGATAGACTCAAATATCCAATGATCAGACAACCTGATGGTAAATTCAAAAGGGCAACCTGGAATGAAGCTCTCGATCTTGTAGCTAATAAATTTAAGTATTTTCATCAAAAATATGGTAAAGATTCAGTTGCATATTATGGTTCAGGGCAAGCACTTACAGAGGAGACATATACCTTCAATAAGCTCTGGAAAGGTGGATTCAGGAGCAATATGGTGGAAGGTAATCCAAGGCTTTGTATGGCAAGTGCTGTAGCAGGCTATATCACAACATATGGTTCCGATGAACCTGTTGGTAGCTATTCAGATATTGAACATGCAAAATGTTTTTTTATCGTTGGTTCTAATACAAGTGAAGCACACCCAATTCTTTTTAGAAGAATTATGAAGAGAAAGATGGCTGATCCAACAGTAAAGGTAATTGTTTGTGAGCCAAGAAAAACGAATACATCAAAAATTGCAGACCTATGGTTACCTGTGGATCCAGGAACAGATCTTGCTATCTTCCATTCAATGGCAAGAGAGATAATAAAGAACAACTGGCATAACAAGGATTTTATAAATGAACATGCGAGAATCACTGATGGAGAAAAGGTTTATGATTTGAATCACTATATACAGTTCCTTGAACAATTTTCCCCTGAGGCAGTGGAAAAAACAACAAGATGTCCAGCTGAAAATATCAAAAAAGCTGCTGAGTGGTTTGCAAAAAGTGGACCAACAATGTCCCTTTGGTGTATGGGGCTCAATCAGAGGACAAGGGGGGTATGGGCAAACAACCTTGTACACAACCTACACCTTATAACAGGTCAGCTTGGTTTTCCTGGAGCTGATTCTTTCTCCTTAACAGGTCAGCCCAATGCCTGTGGTGGTGTGAGGGAAACGGGTGCATTGTGTCATCTATTGCCAGGAACAAAACCTGTCACAGATGCTAAATGGAGAGCACATTGTGAAAAAGAGTGGGGGATTCCTGAGGGGAGTATAGATCCAAAACCTGGCTTCCATACAATAAAAATGTTTGAAAATCTGGGTGGAGAAAATGATAGTACCAAACCTATAAAAGCTATGTTAGTATGCACTACTAACCCTGCTCAATCTCTACCGAATGTGAGCAAATATTTAAAGGGGATGAAGGATGCATTTCTTGTTGTTCTTGATATCTTCCCCACAAGAACTACACAGATGGCTGATGTGATACTTCCTGCAGCATTTATATATGAAAAAGGTGGTGTATATGGATGTTCGGAGAGAAGAAGTCAGCATACAGATAAGGTAGTAAATCCTCCTGGTGAAGCAAAACCAGATATATGGATAGCAGCACAAATAGCTAAGAGAATGGGATTGGAAAAGCTCATTCCATGGAATATGGATGATTCTCAAAAGGCAAATGCACTTGCCTGGGCTGATTACGTAAATGTGACAAAAGATACAGATCACACTTTTGCTGGTGTGAGTTATGAAAGATTGAAGGCTTCAAAAGAGGGTATTCAGTGGCCATGTCCAACACCTGATCACCCCGGGACAGTTAAGAGGTATGTGAGGGGACTTGACCCTATGTTTGAGCATAAAGGTTTTCTTGAAAAGTTTGGTAAAAATATTCCAGCTTCATCTAAAATCTATTTTTATATGGATGCAAAGAACGAAGGGAAAGCCAATATCTTTCTTCGCCCATATAAACCTGCAGCAGAAGAACCAAATGAAGAGTATCCATTCTTCCTCACTACAGGTAGGGTAATTGAACAGTGGCACACAGGGACAATGACGATGAGAATTCCAGAGATTGCAAGGGCACATCCAAACGCCTACGTGGAGATTCACCCTGATGATGCCAAAAAATATAGTATAACAAATGGAGATATGGTAGAAGTATCAAGCAAGAGGGGAAAGGTTGTTTTACCAGCATTTGTTACCCAAAAATCTCTACCTGGGATACTGTTTATACCTATGCATGATCAATTTATAGACAGAATGGTAAATTTTGTTTGTAATGATGCTGTGGATCCTGGTTCCTTTGAACCAGAATATAAAGTTGCTGCTGTTAAAATTAAAAAGGTTTCTGGGCCTGTTAAATTAAAGGATAAGTATATCATATCAGATATTAATGAACCCTTTGTATAGTATTTAGGGGGCGTAAGCCCCCTTTTTCCATAGGAGATAAATATGATATTTACGGGAAGTTTGGTCACTTTTGCTGAAGGAAAATCAAAGGATGTGGTGGAGTTTTTAAGTAATTATCCACAAATAGATGTGTATACTGTTTCAGAAGAAAAAAGATCTATTGTTATCACAATCGAAAGTGATAGTGAGGAATCTCTTGAGGAGCTCTGTAAAGAGCTTATGAACCATGATGATATCATTAATATAGGGCACCATTACTTTAATTTTGAAGAGGAAGTAGAAAAAATTAATAAGGGTGAAGTTACCAATATTAGTCTTAAAGGTTTTTCAAAAAGTGAACAGAGAAAGTTAAGGGATACTAAATATGAGTATTAAGGAATTTTTGCAACAAGTTTTTAATAACAACCCTTTCAAAGGTTTTTTTCAAATAGATAGATTAAGACCACCTGGTGCAGTTGAAGAAAAAAGATTTATGGAATTATGTATCCGATGTGCAAGGTGTATTGAGGTTTGCCCTTACGATTCTATAAAAAGAGCAGATTTTTTTGAAAAACTTCAGATAGGTACTCCATATATATTTGCAAAGGAACGAGCCTGTTACCTATGTATGAAATGTCCATCAGTTTGTCCTACAGGTGCTTTAGACAATTCTTTAATTGAACCGGAAAAGGTAAAAATTGGAGTTGCACATATAGATGAAAATAGATGTCTAAACTATTTATATGTCAAGGAAGAGAGTGGAGTTATAAATACCGGGAAAGCACAGATATGTTCCACCTGTTACAATGTATGTCCACTGCAGGACAGGGCAATAGTTATGGAACAGTATATATTGCCTGTTATTACTGATAAGTGTGTTGGATGTGGTATATGTGTAGAAAAATGTCCAACTGAACCTAAGTCTATCAATATCATACCCACAGGAATGGGTAACAAGAATACCGCTGGCTTTTATTATCAGAGATCTAAAATGAGTTTTAAAAAATCTGAAGAGGCGATATCAGATTTTTATAAAGGAGATAAGTTAATTCAAAAAAAACAGACTATTCAGGGTGAAAATAAGCCTAAATTTGAAAATAATTTTAAAGTCCAGGAGAAGATTGAGGGGTGGTAATATCATGATAAAAAAATATAGAAGATTAATCCAGATAATTGTTTTTGTAGGGATGTTTATTATACCACTTTTAAATATACTCGAAATAACATTTATCAAAGGTACATTTTATTCCATTGATATAGGTGATGTTGCTATGGCAGACCCCTTTGCAATATTTCAGGCGTTTTTGGTTTCAAGGGGAATAAGCTTTGGGATGGTTGTTTCAGTTGTTATACCTATCCTGATAATGCTTATACTTGGAAGAGTTTGGTGTAGCTGGATGTGCCCCTATTATCTTATTACAGAATTTATAGAATATCTTAGAAAGAAGCTTAGGTTAAAGCTTAATAGACCAAAGTATCATAAAACTCTTCCAGATAAAACCAATTTTGTAAGATTTATATTTTTGATAATAGGAACAATTGTTGCAGGAATTTCGGGCATCCCATTGCTCAATCTGATATCTGCTCCAGGAGTAATATCTTCCCAGGCGCTTGTTTTAATAAAATTTCATTATATTACCTTTGAAATTTTTTTTATTTTATTATTACTCATTCTCGAATTTTTCTATTTTAGATTTTGGTGCAGATTTTTTTGTCCACAAGGGGCATTTTTGTCAATTTTTAGAGTCAAAAATGGGCTTAGAGTAGAGAAAATGGTTGATAATTGCAGCAATTGTTTAAGCTGCATAAGAAGCTGTCCAATGATCTTAAATCCTATGGAGGATGGTTTGAACCCACTCTGCAATAACTGCGGTGATTGCGTAGATGCCTGCCCTGACAATAAAAAGATAGAAACTCTCAAATTCAGAATGTGAGGAAGGTTTTTCCTATAATATTTTTTGGGTTGATTATTCTCCAGGTAGATCTTAGATTTCTGATAAGATAAGGAAATTGTTTTTACAGAAAAGCAACTTCATAATTTTATGGAAGATGTTTGTAATTATATAATGGTAGATACAGCAACAAAATGACTTGTAGTTCCAAGAATGACAAAGATGTGCCATATTTCATGGAATCCAAAAATTTTTGGGAATGGATCAGGTTTTTTCAGTGCATATACAATAGCTCCTACGGTATATAATATCCCACCAGAAATCAACCATGATATCCCCATTAAATTCAATTTTGTATAAAGAGGGTAAATTGCTACCACACCTACCCATCCCATTATCAGATAAATTGAAGTATAAAGTAGTCTTGGTGCATGTATCCAGAAAATTTTAAAAAATATTCCAAGAATGGTTATAATCCACAAAGATACAAACATTGACCACCCAATTCCCCCTTTAATAACTATCAAACAAAAAGGTGTGTAGCTTCCTGATATCAATACAAATATCATTATATGGTCAAGTCTCTTAAAAAGATATTTTAACTCTGATTTTTTTGGTACAAGATGATACAGCCCACTTGAAATGTAAAGTAGTGCAACAGAAATACCAAAAATAAATAATGAAAAGATCTTTATAGGATCGTTTTCAGCCATAGTTTTCTTTATAAGTAATATGGAGAAAAAAAATGATACAAAACCGAACAAAAGATGAGATATCGAACTTATAAATTCGATGTCATTAAAATAATTTTTAAACCTGCTCATAGATGATAGTTACTATGTTAACGAAGCTATTGCAATAGAAAAATGAACCGATATTTATAAACGTTAAAGTAAGATAAATTTTAGCTTTAATCTGAAAGTAATCTTGTATCTTTCCCCCTTAACAATCATAATATTAAACCTTTTTCAAACTTTTAACTTTCCACTCTTAACTTTTCACTTTCAACCCAACACTTTCCACTTTTAACTAAAACTTCTCCCACACAAACTCACCCAGATTCCTCTGGACTTTGTCAAATTTTAACCCCACAAGATATATCTCCTTACCCTCATTCAGATACTTCTCATAATACCTTTTCTGTTTTATCTGAGATAGAGGATCCTCATCTGTTACCTTGATCTCCATGATATATATTGCATTGGAAAACTTTACCGTAATATCTATCCTACCCCTGTTCGTCACATCCTCTCCTATTATATCCACTCCCAAACCTTGCAGGTATGCATACAATACTGTAGCATAAAAACCTTCACTCTTATACATCTCATTGTTCACATAATT
>JAIWOA010000006.1 GCA_020217115.1 Calditerrivibrio sp.
TTGTTGGAACATATAAATTCAGATAATCAACAACATCAGTTCCTTGATACACAATTATATCTATATATTCTTTATTGTTGGTAACTGATGCCAGTGTAACAACCAAATAATTAGTTGTTCCATTATAAGTTACATTGCCACTATTACATACTTGTGCACCAGGGGTAGAGCTACAGGCACTAACTGTAAATGTTGTGCCAACAGGAACAATATTAGGTAAAACAAATAATTCAACTTTATTGTTACCTGTATTTACTTCATTGATCAATACAAAATCTCTATAATTTGAACATGCAGAATATGAATATGAATAAGAAAAAAGGTATACAAAAAAAATTGTTACAAAAACTTTTATAAACTCTTTCATTTTACTACTCCTTTAAAGCTTATATAAATATTATAACATAAAAATTTTAATTTACAAACCTACAATATTTCACCACACCCTTCCAGTAACATTATCGTAAGAATAGGGTTTTTCGAAGGGGTCGTAGAGTATATTACCTTTTAATCTCCTCTCATTATTTAATATCTGTATTGTTTCGTTGTCTATTATGTTAGAGTTTAATAATTCTGAAATGCTGTGCGGGTATCTGCCATTTTTTATTTTATAAATCTGTAGATTGTATTGCAAAATCTGAATTTCAGTATTTCTTACCCTAATCTTAGCCTCATCCTCAATCTTTTTATACCTGCTAAAGATAACAGATATAAATACAGATATAACAATCACAACAATTGCAATTTCAAGTGTAGAATACCCTTTTTTCATTATTTAAAAGCCTTGATCATATCCCACATTGGCATAAATACACCAAGTGCAAGGATAATTACCATACCAGCAACCAGAACGAGCAAAATAGGTTCCAATGATTGTGAAAGAGTCTTAATGGAATAATCAACTTCATTATCGTAATAATCGGCAACCTTAAAAAGCATTTCATCCAGCTGACCAGTTTCCTCACCAGCAGATATCATGTCGCTAACTACTGCTGGAAAATGTGGAGAAGCTTCAAAGGATGTATGAATTGTTCCCCCTCGTGAAACCTTTTCCTTAATTATCTGAAGCTCATCCTTCATAACATCGTTACCTGTAACTTCACTCACAATATCAAAGCTTGTTATAATAGAAATACCACTTTTATAAAGTAATCCCAATATTCTGCATATTCTTGAAAGATAAATTTTATGTACAAGGGTACCTATTATCGGTATCTTTAAGGTATACAGATCTATCCTTTTTTTTCCAGTAGCAGTATTTTTATATTTTTTAAAAAGGATAGAACCTATAATAGAAATTAAAAGTATCGCCCACCAGAAATTTCTAAAAAAATCATTTATATATATTAATATTTTTGTGGGTAATGGCAGGTCAGTACCCATTTTTGCAAAAAGTCCAGTAAATTTCGGTACAACAAATGTCATCAGTATCACAAAGGCTATCACAATAGCTGAAATGACAAGTTTGGGATATCTTGTGGCATTTTTTATCTTATTCCTCGTATCCAGATCAGTTTCAAGTATCAGAGCTAACCTTTGTAAGACAACATCAAGAACCCCACCCTCCTCTCCAACATTGAGCATATTTATATAAAGATTTGAAAAAACATCTTTATGCTTTCTAAATGCTACACTTAAAGGTGTTCCAGCTTCAATATCTTTCACTATCAAAGATATGGTTTCCTTCATTTTTGGGGAATAATTTTGAGTTTCCAACCTCTGCAATATCGTTAATACCGGTATACCTGCAGAGAATAGACTTGCAAATTGCCTTGTAAAAACAATCAATTCCTGAAGTTTTACTTTCTCATATTTTTTTAATTTATCATTGATAGATTTGGATAGTATATCTATATATGAAGATTTCCTTATATATTCTGGAGTAATTCCCTGAGAGTAAAGAATTATGGTAGCATCATCTATATTATCTGCTTCGACTATACCTTTTTTTATCTCCTTTTTTTTATTGCTACCTTTATAATTGTATTTCATAATAATTTATAATCAAATAAAAAGAAAGTTTCAATAAAAAAATTAATTAAAATAAAAAAGCCGCTCCTAAGAGCGGCTCACCAAAATTTAGATTAAAGATACTTATACTTTTCTTGAAGCTTACGAACAAGCTTCTGCTGTTTTCTGCGTGCTTTTAAAACCTTTCTTCTTTTAATTTCTGTAGGTTTTTCATAATAAGCATGCTTTTTGATTTCCCTTACCAGCCCTTCCCTTTCAACTTTCTTTTTCAAAAGTTTCAAAGCCTGGTCAACATTTTCACCGTCAACTTTAACCACAGCATTAATAGCCAATTTAAATCACCCCATTTTCTATAATTTATTCATAACAAGGTCTGCTATTTCATCAATTGATTCAACAAAGTAGACCCGAATTTTGCTTATAACCTCTTTAGGAATGTCTGTCAAGTCTTTTTTATTTTCCTTCGGTAATATAATATTTTTTATCCCTGATCTTGAAGCAGCAAGAACCTTTTCCTTTATACCACCTACAGGTAATACATTCCCCCTTAAAATGATCTCCCCTGTCATTGCAAAAGAGTTGTCAACAGGTATCTCCGAAAATACTGACAGCAGGGCAATAGTAATAGTAACACCAGCTGAAGGGCCATCCTTTGGCACAGCTCCCTCTGGGACATGTATATGTATATCACAATCCTTGAATTTATAGGCAGGGATAGAAAATTTATCAGATTTATTCTTTACCACACTAAGTGCAATATCTATAGATTCCCTCATTACTCCACCAAGCTGCCCTGTGGTAATTAATTTACCACTACCGGGCAACAATGATACCTCAATTTGAAGTATATCACCACCATAAGGTGTCCATGCAAGACCTGTAGCAACTCCAACTTCATGTTTTAGTTTTGCCCTATCAAATCTATACTTCTCTGGACCAAGAAACTGATGCACTATTTTATCACTAATTTCTATCTTATCCAATTTCTCCTTTATAATCATTTTTATCGATTTTCTAATGATAGAAGATATCTCCCTTTCAAGATTTCTTACACCTGCCTCTTTTGTGTAGCATCTTATAATTTTCAGTATAGATTTATCATCAAAAAATATCTTCCCCTCTATATTGTAGTTTTTCAATTGTTTTGGTATTATGAAATCTTTAGCTATATGAAGTTTTTCAATTTCTGTATACCCTGAGATTTTAATTATCTCCATCCTATCCCTCAGGGGATGAGGTATTGTATCTATACTATTTGCAGTAGTTATGAAAAATACTTTTGATAGATCCAGTTCCACTTCAAGATAATGGTCAACGAAGTTTATATTCTGCTCAGGATCTAATGCCTCAAGTAGGGCAGAGGCAGGATCACCTCTAAAATCTGAACTTAATTTGTCTATTTCATCAAGCAAAAAAACAGGATTCATGCTTCCAGCTTTTTTCATACCCTGAACAATTTTACCCGGCAAAGCACCTATATAAGTTCTTCTGTGACCTCTAATTTCTGCTTCATCCCTTAACCCACCAAGACTAATTCTGACAAATTTTCTACCCAAAGATTCAGCAATCGATTTTGCAAGAGAAGTCTTTCCCACACCTGGAGGACCTACAAAACATATAATCGGTCCTTTAATCTCCTTTGAAATCTGCTTTACAGCCAGAAATTCTGTTATTCTATCCTTTACCTTTTCAAGACCATAATGATCCCTATTCAAAATATTTTCAGCCATTTCAATGTCATTGTTATCTTCAGTATAAACTCCCCATGGAATTGAAATAAGCCAATCTATATAATTTCTTGAAACTGTACTTTCTGCACCCATAGGAGGCATTGATCTTAATTTTTTTACCTCTTTTAATACTTTTTCCTTTATTTCAGGGGGCATTAATGAACTATTTATCTTTGTTTCAAATTCATCGATATCTGCCTTTCCATCATCATCCCTTCCAAGCTCTTTATTAATAGCCTTAATCTGCTCATTGAGGTAATATTCCCTTTGATTTTTCATTATCTGGGATTTTACCCGAGACTTTATCTTATCATCCAGCTTAAAAAGCTCTATCTCCATCTGAATTAATTCTATCAAATACTCTATCTTAGCATTAATAGGTTCAAGCTCAAGTATATTTTGAAGTTCTGATATCTTTGGAATTGTATGGGCAGCTATTGTATAGACAAGCTTGTAAGGATCGCTAAAGGCAGATATTGCATTAAAAAGCTCCTGAGGAACCTTATTTGTAGTTTTTACATATTGGGTAAAATTTGTATGTAAACCCTCCAAAAGATATTCAGTTGTCTTATCGTTACCAGCACTTAATTCATCTATCAGTGATACTTCAACAAATGCTGCATCATCACCATTTACAATACCATGTATGACACCTTTTTGCAGCCCTTCCAGAAGTATCTTATATGATCCATCATGGAGTTTTAAAGATTGCAAAACTTTGGCAACCACACCTGTGCGGAAAACATCATCAAAATTTGGATTATCCACATTACTATCCCTTTGAAGGGAAACAAAAATTTTACCACCAGTCTCTTCAGCCAATTTCATGGCATTTATAGATTTACCTCTTCCAATAAAAATTGGACTTATTGTGTAGGGAAATATTACAAGATCTCTAATAGGTATGAAAGGTAACTGCATCAAACTACCTATGCTATAACCTTTTTTTGTTCATATATAAAAAGTGGTTCTACACCTTGAGTCACCGACTCCTCAGTGATGACACATTCTACAACATTTTTCATTGAGGGCAACTTAAACATTATATCTGTCATAATAATTTCTATTATAGCTCTTAACCCCCTGGCACCAGTTTTTCTTTCTATAGCCTTTTTAACTATACTTCGCAAAGCTCCATCTGTAAATGTAAGCTCTACATTGTCCATTTTAAAAAGCTCTTTATACTGTTTTATTATGGAATTCTTAGGTTCAACAAGTATCCTCACCAGAGCTTCCTCATCAAGATCATTTAATACTGCAACAACAGGTAATCTTCCTACCAATTCTGGTATTAAACCATATTTTATTAAGTCATCAGGTTGAACATGTTTGTAAACATCAGACTTGCTCATATCACTTACAGACTTACCTGATAGTTCAGGAGACATTTTAAATCCTACAGATTTTTTACCTATTCTCTGTTTTATTACATCGGATAAACCCTCAAAGGCACCACCACAAATAAAAAGTATGTTTGAAGTATCAACTTGAATAAATTCCTGATTTGGATGTTTTCTTCCACCCTGAGGTGGTACATTGGCAATAGTCCCTTCTACAATTTTAAGCAAAGCTTGCTGTACACCTTCTCCACTGACATCTCTTGTTATAGAAACATTCTCAGATTTCCTTGATATTTTATCTATTTCATCTAAAAAGACAATACCCCTCTGTGCTTTTTGTACATCAAAATCGGCAGCCTGGAGTAATCTGAGAATAATATGTTCCACATCTTCACCGACATAACCTGCTTCAGTAAGAGTTGTAGCATCGGATATAGCAAAGGGAACGTTTAAAATTTTAGCAAGGGTTCTTGCTAAAAGGGTTTTCCCTGTTCCAGTAGGCCCTATCAAAAGTATATTCGATTTTTCTATCTCTATATCACTTTTTGTCTTGTAAAATATTCTTTTGTAATGGTTGTATACAGCTACACTTAATGTTTTCTTTGCATCATCCTGACCAATAACATACTGATCCAGTATCTCTTTTATCTTTTCAGGAGTTTTTAAAGTAAGCTCATTTTCTTTGGATCCATCAGCATCTTTCTCTGCCTTTTCCTCTTTTAAAATATCATTGCATATTTCAATACATTCATCGCAAATATACACATCTACACCAGCAATAAGCTTATTTACTTCATCCTGATGCCTTCCACAAAAGGAACAAAACATTCCATCTTTTTTCTTCTTCATCTACTACCTCTAAAAATAATTTAAAAATACAAAAAATTAAGATTTCTTTATTATAACTTCGTCAATAATCCCATAATTGACTGCATCTTCAGCACCCATAAAAAAATCTCTATCACAGTCAGACTCTATCTGTTCGATCGGTTTTGAAGTTTTTTCAGATAGGATCTGATTTATTTTAGATTTAAGCTTTAATATCTCTTTAGTCTGTATCTCTATATCTTTAGCCTGCCCCTGGAAACCACCCAAAGGCTGATGTATCATTATCCTTGCATTTGGTAAAGCAAACCTTTTCCCTTTTGCACCACAAGCAAGCAAAACTGCTCCCATACTTGCAGCTTGACCTATACATATAGTAGATACGTCAGGCTTTATATAGTTCATTGTATCATAAATGGCAAGACCACTTGTAATGACACCACCTGGACTATTTATGTAAAGATATATATCTTTTTTTGGATCTTCTGCTTCTAAAAAAAGCATCTGTGCAACTATAACATTGGAAACAGCATCATCTATAGCTGTACCAAGAAAAATGATTCTGTCCTTTAAAAGGCGAGAATATATATCATATACCCTTTCACCTCTACCTGTTTGTTCTACTACATAAGGAACATAAAAACTCATAAATTACCCCTTTTGTTATAAAATTATGCCTGAGCTGAGTTTGCCAATTCCCTTTCTTTCAAATCCTTTAACGTAACAGTTTTATCTGTCACATTATTTACAGAACAAAGAAAATCATAAATTTTATCAACAAGTATATTATTTTTGATATTATTGATTGTTCCATTCTTCTTAACCATATCTTTATACTCTTCAACAGGCATCTTCAATGTACTTGCGAAATCTGCTATTTTAGCATCAACATCTTCATCTGTAACAACTATATTTTCAAGTTCTGCAAGTGCATTTAGAATAATTGCTCCTTTTGTTTGAGTAATAGCAGAATCTCTATACTGATCCTTAATCTTATCAGGATCTAAATTGATTTTTTTAGGATCGATACCATAGGATCTACAGTAATTCCTTATCGCTCTGTCTGCAAGATTTCTGCTTTGCTCCTCTATCATTGAGTCTGGAAGATCAAAAGGGTTTTCTTCGATCAATTTTGCCAATAACTTATCATAAAAAGCTTCTTTATTAAAAATTTCTGTATCGTTTATAAGATCGGTTTTAATAGATTCCCTTAACTTATCAAAGCTATCAACTTCAGGGTTTGCTGTAGTTGCAAACTCATCATTCAATTCTGGAAGCTTTTTGGACTTTATCTCCTTTACAGTTACAGTGAAGACTACATCCTGACCAGCAAGATCAGCTGCATGGTAATTTTCCGGAAATTTTAGGTTAAGATCCCTTGTTTCCCCCTTTTTCATACCTATCAATCCATCCTCAAATCCAGCTATAAACTGATTACTTCCTATATCAAGACTAAAATCCTTTGCAGTTCCACCTTCAAAGGGTATACCATCCTTTTTACCTTCAAAATCTATTATAACTCTATCACCATTTTTCACTTCAGCATCATCTGGAGCAACTTCAAAAAATGCATGTTGTTCCCTCATGTTTTCAATTACAGCATCTACATCCTCATCGCCAATAACCCTTACTTCCCTTTCAAAATCAAATCCTTTGTAATTTGTTATTTTTACTGCAGGGTAAACATCAACATACACATCAAATGTTATAGGTTTGTCTTCATCAAAAACAACATCCTTTACAGCAGGAACATTTATCGGTATAATACCGGAATCCTTTATCACTCTGTCAATGCTACTGTTTATTAGTTCCTCAAGGGCCTGAACACTTATTTTATGTTTATATTCCTTTGCTACCTTCTCCTTAGGTACTTTACCAGGTCTAAAACCTGGCATTTTAACAGTTGGCAATATTTTATTTAACTGTTTTTCGAAGGCACTTAAATAGTCTTCATATGGAAGCTCAACTTTAATAATTTTTTGAGATTTTTCTGCGTCTGTTACATTAAATTTCATCATTTACCCCTTAATTTATTTTTATAAATTATACACTTGCAAGTAATTCCTTTTTGCTAAGAACGAATAATTTAAGAAGTTTTTATAATATTGTCAAGAAATTTCTAAATAGATTATCTGCGAACAAACAAAAAGGGATCTGGTATGATAATTTGAAAATATAAAATAGAAAAAATAATGCGAGTGAAGGGACTCGAACCCCCACGCTTGCGGCACTAGATCCTAAGTCTAGCGCGTCTACCAATTCCGCCACACTCGCTAAAAAAACAAAAAGGGTGAGCGACGGGGATCGAACCCGCGACAACAGGAGCCACAATCCTGTACTCTACCAGCTGAGCTACGCCCACCATGAAAATTTAGAAAACGCGCCCGTGAGGATTCGAACCTCAGACCTACGGATTAGAAGTCCGTTGCTCTATCCAGCTGAGCTACGGGCGCCTTGAGCTGATCTTTTTAATACAGTTTTCTTTAAATGTCAATATACAATTTTTATGTTGTGGTTACTATTTTAAAATGTCACACATAATTACTAATTTAGAATGTCACAGAATAATTACTATAAAAAAATAATATTTTTCTTTAAAAAATAAGAAAAATATTGTATCATTAGTCTATGAAAAAGATAACATCCATATCCTATGATGATATTTTAAGCCTTCTGGAATCAAGTGAGATAGGGGCATGGGTCTGGGATCCAACAACAGGGAATGCTGAATGGTCTGATCATGCTTACAGAATGCTTGGCTACGAGCCATTTTCCTTTGAAGTAAACTATAAAGTATGGGCATCCCTTGTTCATCCAGAAGATTATGAAGCTGTTTCTGCCTCAATATTTAAACAAATCGAAGAAAAAGACTCTTTTTCAGTAGAATTTAGACTAAGATGCAAAGATGGTTCCTACAAATGGATAAATGGAAGAGGCAAATGCATACTTAGGGGTGAAAACAATCAAATTTTAAAAGTGGTGGGTACACACACAGATATCTCAGAAAAGAAATCTGCGGAATTAATTATTCAAGACCATTTAAGGCTTTTGAAGGAAGCAGAGACTATTTCCCATATAGGTTCCTGGGAGCTGGATATTGTAAACAACAAACTTTACTGGTCAGATGAAATATTCAATATCTTTGAAATAGATAAAGATCGATTTAAAGCTTCATACGATTATTTCTTATCAATCATTCATCCTGATGATAGGGATATGGTAGACAAAAAATATTCAGAATCTGTAAAGAATAAAACACCATACTATGCAGAGCACAGGCTTTTGATGCCAGACAATAGAGTAAAATATGTGATAGAACGGGGTAAAACGTTCTATGATATGGATGGCAATCCAATCAGATCTGTGGGTACTGTACAGGATATAACTGAAAAGGTATTATTGGAACAGCAGGTCATAAAGCAGGAAAATATATTTAAAGCAATATTTGATAATTCCAGTGTTGGGATAGTTTTTGGAGGGATGAAAGGGAATATAATCATTGTTAATAAATATTTTTGTAATTTATTGGGATACTCTATGGATGAAATAATAGGTAAATATATAAGTGACATAACTTTCAAGCATGATTTTGAAAAGGAGGCCCCCCTATTTAAAAAACTGATAGCAGGTAAAATAAAAGATTACAGGATGGAAAAAAGATACTACACAAAAAGTGGTGATATGGTCTGGGTAGATGTAAGTGTCTCTGCATTGAAAGATTCCGATGGAAATATCTCCAACTTAGTGGGTGTAGTAGTAAATATAACAGACAAAAAACTTGCAGAGACAGAGCTGATTGTGGCTAAGGAATTGGCAGACAAAGCAAATGAACACAAATCTATGTTCCTTGCAAACATTTCCCATGAAATAAGAACTCCCCTTAATGGAATAGTAGGTATTTCACAAATACTTCTCTCAGAAAAATTGCCACCACATATCGAAGAGTATATAAAACATTTAAACTATGCTTCTAAAAACTTTCTATCTTTAATAAATGATATTCTTGATTTCTCAAAAATAGAATCTGGAGAATTTAATCTTACAGAAGAAGAGTTTTCAATAAAAGATCTGATAGAAGAATCGGTAAAAATCTTTTCTTACCAGATAAGGGAAAAAAATCTTGAAATAGGTGTT
>JAIWOA010000007.1 GCA_020217115.1 Calditerrivibrio sp.
TATATAGAACCTAATATACCAAAGATTCTTATAGGTGATACCTTTAGAATAAAACAGATTGTAACCAATCTTCTAAGCAACGCAGTAAAATTTACCGAAAATGGAGGAATCTTCCTCGATGTTTATCACACAAAGCTACAGGACAACAATAATAAAATAGTATTGAGGGTGGGTGATACAGGAATAGGTATGAGTCAGGAACAGTTGAGCAGACTTTTTACTCCATTCTCACAGGGTGACTCTACAATATCAAAAAAATATGGGGGGACGGGGCTTGGGCTCAGTATAATAAAAAGAATTTTAAATAAAATAGATGGAAAGATAGATGTCTCTTCCAGTGAGGGGAATGGCACAGTTTTTACCATTACAATTGAGCTTAAATCCTTAAAAGATGAAGAAACGGCTGAAAAAAGATTGCCAGAAAAATTAAAAAATTTAAATATACTATTGGTAGGTGTGCATTCCTATTTTTCAGAATATATGCTAAAAATATTACAGTCCCTAAATTTCAATGCAGATTTTGTAACATTTGATAAAATAGATTCCATAGAAAGTAATTACAACCTGATATTTGTAGATTATCAGGAAAAAAACGACGATCTGTACGATCCTCTTTTTAAAAGATTACAAGATAAATATATCATTATAACAACAAACTTATCAAAATCTATTGTAAGTAAGAAATTTAAACACAAAAATATAAAAAAAATACTTGAAAAACCTGTTCTATCTTCTGATATTTACAATTCAATACTTGATATTTTTAGCCAGAATTTGGGGGATCAAATTATTTTAAAAAATAGCTATTTTAGCGATTTAGATCTAAAAAGTATTAAGGCACTGATAGTTGAAGACAACAAAATCAATCAAATAGTGCTAAAAAATATGCTTGATAAACTGAATATATCCTCAGACATAGCCTCTGACGGTATAGTTGCTGTGGAAATGGTAAAAAATAACTCATATGATATTATATTTATGGACATACAGATGCCAAAACAGGATGGATATGCCACAACTAAAATAATACGTGAAAATGAGAGGTACAAAGATATACCTATAATAGCTGTAACTGCCCATGCATTTAAAACAGACGCCGAAAAATCGATAAAAGCTGGGATGAATGACTATCTAACAAAACCTGTCTCCCTGCCAGATCTGTTTACTGTAATTTCAAAATGGATCAAATTGGAGTGTAAAATGCCTGAACAGAATAAAAATACCCAGCGAACCACTGATATCCCTTTCCTGAATCTGACAGATATGAACTTAAGGGGTAATAATATTGATGATACAATTCCTCTGATAGAAATTTTTGTTGACGAGGTTTGTAGCAACCTACCAAAAATCAAAAATCTTATAAATTCTGGAGATATCATAAATCTACAGAAGGAGATTCATAAATTCAAAAGTTCATCAGGGAATTTAAGTCTTACAGAAATTCACACAAATCTGCAAACCATAGATAAACTATTAAAACAGGGTATTCCACCAGAAAAATTAAAAAACTCCTTTGACATATTTTTTGTTCAGATAAATATATTAATAACCTACATAGAAAGTAGGAAAGAAAATTCAGAAACTAATAGATTTATATATAAAGAAATAAACGATGAATATATCGATGAAATTATTTTACTACTCAAGTCAAATAATATGTATGCGATAGATAAAATAAAGGATATAAAAAAGTTTCTAATAGATATAGATGAAGAACTTGCAAACAGATTGGAAAAAGAGGCAATAAATCTGAAATTTAATAACGCTATTGAAACAATAATGGAAATAAAAAGGTGGATAAATGGAAAAAAAAGGTAAAATATTAATTGTGGACGACAGTCCATCAAACATTCAAATTGTAAATAATATATTAAAGATTGATTATGATATATTTTTCGCAACAACCGGGGAAGATGCAATAAAAAATGCACCTAAAATACTTCCAGATCTGATCTTGTTAGACATTTTAATGCCAAACATGAACGGTTACGATGTCATTAAGGTATTGAAAAATGAACCTTTGACTAAAGATATACCTGTAATTTTTACAACAGCACTTGACAATGTTGAAAATGAAATAAAAGGTCTTGATGCTGGAGCAGTAGACTACATAACCAAACCTGTTGTAGGGGCCATACTAAAAGCACGCGTAGATACCCATGTGGAGCTCAAAAAGCAGAAGGATTTCTTAAGAAATCTTTCAACAATTGATGGTCTAACTGGAATATCAAACAGAAGGATGCTTGATGAATATATTGAAAAATACTATAGGTTGGGGATCAGAAAAAAGTTGCCATTATCCATACTGATGCTTGATATAGACTACTTTAAATTTTATAATGACTTCTATGGACATATAAAAGGAGATGAATGCCTGAAAAGTATAGCTTCTATTTTAAAAAATTCACTTAAAAGGGGTTACGATCTGGCGGCAAGGTATGGTGGGGAAGAGTTTTGTTGTGTATTACCTGAGACAGAGTTAAAAGATGCTATAAAGGTTGCTGAAAGGATACAAGATAGTGTTAAAGAGAGTAAGATGGAACATCTCGCATCACCGATAGTCAAATACGTTACTTTAAGTATAGGGATATACTCCAGTGTACCAACTGAAAAAACTGACCACAATAAATTTATTCAAAAAGCTGATGAAGCTTTATACATGGCCAAGAATAATGGGAGAAATAGAATTATGTTCATAGAAGACTGATTTTTATTTACGTTCTAAGAAGTTGTAAGGAGCTTTAAAGTTTCTCTGAATTTTTCTTCGAAATTTTTTATCCCTTTATCTATCTTTTTTAATGCATTAATACAATCGTTCTTTTTGTAGCCTAAATTTATCAAGGCACTCACCACATCACCATCAATATCAAAATCTTTTCCACCTTCTCCATTGGAAACCAGATCCTCCATCTTGTCGTTCAACTCCAAAATAATTCTATCTGCTGTTCTCTTACCCACTCCGGGAGCAGACGAGATAAGATCTGAATTTTTAGACTTTATAGCAGATTTTAGCTTGTCCACAGTAATCGTTGATAAAATTGAGAGGGCAAGTTTGGGTCCTATCTTAGATACAGTATTTAGCATATAAAAAAGTTTCCTCTCTTCTTCATTTAAAAAACCATACAAAAATGCACCATCCTCACGAAAAATCGTTGTAACAGGTATCTCAACTACAGAACCTATAGCTGGCAAATGTGTAAAGCAGTTAAGGGATATGTTTACCTCAAAATAAATACTGTTAACATTTATTATCAATATATTAGGATGTTTTTCGTGAACTATTCCTTTAAGTTTTGCTATCATCTTCTTGAACCTTCCAACATAAATCCTGTCAAATTTAGCCCCAAACAGATACCGCAAGCAAGGGCATCACTTGCATCAGAGAGACTTTTTTTAAGGTCTATTTTGAGCAATATTTCCACCATCTTTTTTACCTGTTCCTTATCAGCCTTACCATAACCTACTACAGCTTTTTTTATCTGTAAAGCTGTGTATTCCAAAACCTCAACTTTTTGATTTAGCAGGGTAGCCATGATTGATCCCCTTGTTTGACCAAGTAAAATGGCACTTTTTATATTAACTGAATAGAAAATATCTTCAATAGCTGCATAGGATGGCTTAAATTCACCCACCAACATCACAACCTCATTACATATAACTTTCAATCTATAAACAAGGGGAGTTTTGGAATCAGTTTTTATTACTGAATGATGAACATATCTCAGATTTTTACCAGCTACCTCAATAACTCCCACACCAGTTTTATTAAGTCCGGGATCTATACCAAAAATTATCAAAAAACTATTCTACCATATCAAAATTTGAATATACTTCCTGAACATCATCAAGATCTTCAAGCATTTCTAACAATGTAACTGTTTTCTCGGCATCTTCACCTGATAATTCTATAGTATTTTTAGGCTTCATAGTAATTTCGGCATATTCTATCTGTATATTATTTGATTCAATTGCCTTTTTAACTGCTTCATAGTTCGCAGGATCTGTAATAACCTCAAAACCTTCCTCATCAGCTACAACATCCTCTGCACCAGCATCAATTGCAATCATCATCAATGTATCTTCGTCTGTCTTATCTTTTTGTATGTTTATTACCCCCTTCTTATCGAACATCCATGCCACACAACCAGCTTCACCCATACTTCCACCTCTTTTAGTAAAAGTACTCCTCACCTCAGCCACAGTCCTGTTTTTATTGTCGGTAAGAGCTTGAACAAGTATTGCAACACCACCAGGGCCATAACCCTCGTATATAACATCTTCGTAATTTGACTCATTACCCTCACCAAGACCCTTTTTTATAGCCCTATCTACGTTATCCTTAGGCATGTTTGCAGCCCGAGCCTTATCGAGAGCCAATCTAAGTCTTGGATTCATCTCAGGATCACCGCTCTGCCCTATTTTTGCTGCAACTGTCAATTCCTTGGCAATTTTTGTAAAAATCTTACCTTTTTTTGCATCTTGAGCTGCCTTTCTATGCTTTATATTAGCCCATTTACTATGTCCAGCCATACAATTCCTCCATAAATTTTGAGGGTAGAATTATACATATTTATCGTTTTTTTTCAATATTTTTTTATCATAACAATTTTTTTATTGCATTTGAGCTTAAGTTATGAAATAATTAATTTTTGTAAAAATGAATTTTTAGGAGTAATATTATGGCAGATGAACACTCTTTTGATATAGGATGTGATGTAGATTTTCAGGAAGTATCAAATGCAGTTAATCAGGCTGTAAAAGAGATGGAGCAACGTTTTGATTTTAAAGGTTCCGCAAGCTCAATCGAATTTAATAAGGGTGACAAAGAGATCATTTTGATTTCCGACAATGAAGGTAAAATGAAAAATGTCCATGAAATTCTACTTTCAAAATTGGTTAAAAGAAACATCTCAACAAAAGCTCTCATCTTTGGGAATATAGAAAAAGCATCAGGAAATACTGTCCGTCAGAAAATAACTTTTCAGCAAGGAATTCCACAGGATAAAGCAAAAGAGATTGTAAAACTAATAAAAGATTCAAAGATCAAAGTTACAGCCTCTATACAAGAGGATAAGGTGAGAGTAAAAGGGAAAAAATTGGATGATCTGCAGGATGTAATAAAACTTGTAAAATCAAAGGATCTTGGAATAGAAATACAATTTACTAATTATAGGTGAGATTATGATAATAAGGGGTAATGAACTGGAACCAAAAACAATGGAAAAACCAAGAGATGGAAGAGGAAGTGCCATCAATATCGCCTATGAGGCAATACATGGCTTAGAAGGAAGGATAAAAATCTTTTCTGTGGTAGATTTACAACCAGACTCGATGGTTGGATACCATAAGCATGAAAATGATACGGAGATATATCTTATGCTTGATGGCACAGGTGTGGTAAACGACAATGGAATCCATGACATTTTAAGACCTGGAGACATGCTGATAACAAATTTTGGGGAAAGCCACTCCATTGAAAACAAATCATCTTCACCAATAACTTTTCTGGCTATAATAGTAGATAAATTATAAATGGAGGAATTAATGGAAAAAACATTTGCAATAATCAAACCTGATGCTGTTGCTGCAGGGTTTTCTGGCAAAATAATTGACAGGATTGAAAAGGAAGGATTTAAAATAGTTGCGATGAAAAAGATATGGATGACAAAAAAGATTGCAGAAGGGTTTTATGCTGTACACTCTTCAAAACCATTTTTTAATGATCTGACAAACTTTATGAGTAGTGGACCATCTATAGTGATGGTACTGGAAAAGGAAAATGCTATTGCAGATTGGAGAAAACTGATGGGTGCAACTAACCCTGCTAATGCAGAAGAAGGGACATTAAGAAAAGAATTTGGTAAAAACATAGACAACAATGCTACCCATGGTTCAGACGCTCCAGAAACGGCACAAGCTGAAACAAGGTATTTCTTTGCAGATATAGAGCTGGTGTAATAATTCAAAAAAATGGCAAGCCCTACCAAAAAGGGCTTGTCATCTCAAAACAATGCCAAAGGGTGAAATTATGAAATATAAAAGCACAAGGGGAAAGGTAAAAGGTATCAGTTTCAAAGAAACTGTCATGATGGGACTTGCCGATGATGGGGGATTGATGATACCTGAGTATATACCAACCCTTTCAAAAGATGAGATGATTGAACTTAAAGATCTTAATTATAAAGATATTGCCCTTAAGATAATGAAACTTTTTATAGATGATATTGATATTAGTACGATAAAAAATATAATTGATAAAAGCTATTCAACATTTGATAAAGGGGATATAATACCTGTAAAAAGGTTTGATAACAATATTTTTATAGCTGAGATTTTTCATGGACCAACCTATGCTTTTAAAGATATAGCCCTTCAATTTCTTGGAAATCTTTTTGAACATATCCTATTGGAAAAGAATAAAAAAATGAATATACTTGGAGCAACAAGTGGAGATACAGGTAGTGCAGCTATACATGGTTTTAAAGGTAAAAAAGATATAAATATTTTTATCTTGCACCCCCATGGGAAAGTAAGCCCAATACAAGAGCTACAAATGACTACTGTCACAGATAAAAATGTTTTTAATTTAGCTATAGATGGAACTTTTGATGACTGCCAATATATAGTAAAATCTATATTTAACGATCTAAATTTTAAACAAAACTATTCCCTTGGAGCTATCAATTCAATAAACTGGGCAAGGGTGTTAGCTCAGGTTGTATACTACTTCTACACATATTTTAGAGTTGCCAATAATTTTGAGAAAGTCTATTTTTCTGTTCCAACAGGAAATTTTGGCAATATTTTTGCCGGTTATATAGCAAAAAAAATCGGTTTGCCAATAAAAAAACTTATTTTAGCGACAAATGAAAATAATATTCTAACAAGATTTGTTCAAAATGGGGATTATAGCCTTTCCAATGTAGTGGAAACATACAGTCCATCTATGGATATACAGATTGCAAGTAATCTTGAAAGGTATTTTTATTTTCTTTTTGGAGAAGACTCCGATGAAGTAATAAAAAAGATTAAAGAGTTTGAACAGAATGGTAAAATAAATTTTAATAAATCTGAGGTAGAACAGATAAATATCGATTTCTATTCATTCTCCACATCAAATGATGAAACATTAAAAATAATAGCAGACTTCTACAAAAAATATGATTATATCTTAGATCCCCACACTGCCTGTGGAGTTAATGCAACTCTAAAATTAAATGATGGAGAAACACCTTTTATAAACCTTGCTACAGCACACCCTGCAAAGTTTCAGGATGCTATATACAAAGCTATCTCAAAACTGCCGGAGGAGCCTGAAAGGATTATGAATCTGAAAAATAGAGATAAAAAATATTTCAAGTTAAAAAACTCTGTTGATGAGGTAAAGGAATTTATCAGGAAAGAATTGAATGCTGACACCGGTAACTAATTATGATTTTCTTTTACCGGAAGAGCTTATAGCCCAATACCCCTCAGATAGAAGGGAGCAATCAAGACTTCTGGTGGTAGATAGAAAAACTGAGTCCTTTAAAGAATCTTTTTTTAGTGAAATTATAAACTTTATCAACAAAGATTATTTTCTGGTATTAAACAATACAAAAGTTGTCAAAAGTCGACTTTTCCCTCAAAAAAAAACTGGGGGGAAAGTTGAACTGTTTTTGTTGGAACAATTGGAGAATGATCTTTTTAAAGCAATGACAAAGGGGAAAATAAAAATTGGAGAGACTCTTTATTTTGAAAATGGTGAAGAATGCCACATTATTGGAAAAGCTGACGATGATCTCAAATTAGTAAGACTCAAAGATTACAAAGATGTCATAGAAAAATATGGGCACGTACCTCTACCACCTTATATAAAAAGATCAGATATAGCTCTGGATCATGAAAGGTATCAGACAGTATATGCATCAAAAGAGGGCTCGGTAGCAGCACCAACTGCTGGATTACACTTCACAAGAGAGATCCTTGCAGATATAAAAAAAATTTCTCAAATATTTGAGATAACTCTTAATGTTGGCTTAGGAACTTTCAAACCTATAAAAACAGATTATGTAGAGGAACATTTTATGCATAGGGAGCATTTTCATATACAGGAAGATGTAAAAAATAGTATAAACGATCTTAAAAAAGATAATAAAAAACTTCTCGCAGTAGGAACTACAACAGTAAGAGCCCTTGAGTCAGCATCAGAGGGGAATAAACTGGTAAACAGTGGCCATTTAAGCACCGATATTTTTATTAGAGGTGGATATAAATTCAAAATAGTGGATGCAATACTTACAAATTTTCATCTCCCTAAATCAACACTTTTTGTTATGGTATGCACTTTTGGCGGAGAAAAACTTATCAAGGAAGCCTACACATATGCTATAAAAAACAGATTTAGATTTTTCAGCTATGGCGATGCCATGTTAATACTTTGATTGGAGGTATCTATATTTAGTTTTAAATTAGATTTTTTAGATAAAAATACAAAAGCAAGGGCCGGCACAATAAAAACAAAACATGGTACAATTGAGACACCAATTTTTATGCCTGTGGGCACAGTGGGATCTGTAAAAACCGTAACACCAGATGAATTAAAAGATATTGGAGCAGAAATAATTTTGGGGAATACATACCATCTTCACTTAAGACCGGGAGAAGATATTGTTGAACATTTTGGTGGGCTTCATAGTTTTATAAAATGGGATAGAAATATATTAACTGATAGTGGAGGTTTTCAGGTTTTTAGCCTTGCAGAGCTAAACAAAATAACCGAAGATGGGGTAACTTTCAAATCACATATCGATGGGAGTAAACATTTCTTTTCTCCAGAGGTATCAATGGAGATACAAAAAAAACTTGGTTCAGATATTGTAATGGCTTTTGATGAGTGTGTCCCCTACCCTTCTGAAAAAATCTATGTTGCCAAATCGGTAGATAGAACAAAAAGATGGGCAGAAAGATGCAAAAGTTATCCTTTAAAAGATCATCAGGCATTGTTTGGCATAATACAGGGGAGCACTTTTAAAGATTTAAGGGAGATAAGCTCAAAACAGCTTGTTGATCTGGATTTTTCAGGTTATGCTGTTGGTGGTTTAAGTGTGGGTGAAGAAATACCACTAATGTATGAAATTACAGATTTTACTACAGATTATATGCCCAAAGAAAAACCGAGATACCTTATGGGTGTTGGAACTCCTGAAGATATTTTAAACTGTATAGGCTATGGAATTGATATGTTCGATTGTGTAATGCCTACAAGAAATGCAAGAAATGGACTACTCTTTACTTCAGAGGGTAGATTATCTATAAAGAGAGCCGATTTAATAAAATCTGACGACCCGTTAGATAAAAATTGCTCCTGTTATACATGTAGAAATTTTTCAAGAGGCTATTTAAGACATCTGTTCAAAGCTGGAGAAATACTTTCAATGCGCTTAAATACAATACATAACCTATCTTTTTATATTTCTCTTGTAAAATCTGCAAGAAATGCTATAAGAGAGGGTTGTTATGATAAATTTAGAGATAATATGTTAATACAATTAAAAGGAGGCAACAATGTTTGAAACATTAGCATACGCATCAAATGGAGCAACAGGAGGGGGTAACCCTTTAGGAGGACTGATCCCATTAATACTTATTTTTGGTGTATTTTATTTTTTACTGATAAGACCACAGCAAAAAAGGCAAAAAGAACATTTAAAAATGCTGGATTCCCTTGTGGCTGGAGATGAAATAGTTACTCAGGGTGGAATTTATGGTAAAATTACGAGGGTGTTAGATCCTGCTACCTATGAGGTTGAGATTGCAAAAGGTGTTGTTGTTAAAGTTACAAAAACAGCTATTGCTGGAAAAGCTACAAATACAGCAAACAAAGAGGAGAAATAGATAATGCAGCTAAAACTACGCTGGATAACTATAGCGATTATATTTTTGGTCGCTTTATTTTTCATGTTCCCCCTCGAAAAAAGAATCAAGCTTGGTCTTGATCTCAAAGGTGGAATGCATATAG
>JAIWOA010000008.1 GCA_020217115.1 Calditerrivibrio sp.
TTTTGGGGGTAGAGACAGAAAAGGCAGTTCAAGCCAAGATAGATACCGTAACATCCCAGATAAGGAAAGAGCTTAGAAGTAATAAGTTCAATTTTTCCTATGTCCAAAAAAATGATTCTGGAAAAATATTAATAGGTGTTACAGATACAAATGAAAGGAAAAAAATAACTGAGACTCTATCCAAAAACTACCCTTTTTTAAAGGAAAGTGGCATAACCTCTGATGAAAAGATTATTGAACTTTCCCTCGATACGGATGAAGTGAAAAGAATAAAAGATTATGCGGTAGAACAGGCAGTTCAGGTAATAAGAAATAGGGTTGACCAGTTTGGAGTAAGTGAACCTGTGATACAAAGACAGGGTGAAAATCAGATTCTGGTCCAGCTTGCAGGCATATCAGACAGTGAAAGGGCTGTTAATTTAATAGGAAAAACAGCACAATTAAAATTTCATTTAGTTGATGAAGCCGCAAATAATGAAGAAAGTATAAAATCTGGAAACATACCTGCAGATTCAGTAATTCTTTACAGCAAAGTTATAGATAAGATTTCTGGAAAGATTACCAGTAAAATACCCTATGTATTGAAAAAAGATGCCGTCCTAACCGGTGATTACCTTGTAGAAGCTGAGGTCAGGATATCTTCACAATTTAACGAACCTTATGTTTCTATAAAATTTGATCCAGCAGGTAGCAAAATTTTTGAAGATATTACAGGGGAAAATGTAAACAAAAGAATGGCAATAGTTCTCGACGACAATGTTTATTCTGCCCCTACTATAAGGGAAAAGATATCTGGTGGCGAGGCACAGATCTCTGGAAGCTTCACACTTGAGGAAGCAAAAGATCTGGCAATAGTTTTAAGAGCTGGTAGCTTACCTGCACCTGTAAAAATTCTTGAAAATAGAACTATAGGACCATCCCTTGGAAAAGACTCAATTAATAAGGGTCTTATTGCAGCATTGATAGGTGTATCTGCTGTTGTAATATTCATGCTTATTTACTACAAATTCTCTGGTTTGATAGCAAGTATAGCTCTTCTTTCAAACTCAATACTGATACTTGGGGCAATGGGTATGTTTAATGCAACCCTTACTCTTCCAGGTATAGCAGGGCTTATATTGACAATGGGTATGGCAATAGATGCAAATGTCCTCATATTTGAAAGGGTCAGGGAAGAACTCAGGATAGGTAGAACCCCCCTCAATGCCCTTGAAGCAGGCTACGAAAAAGCTATGTCTACAATCGTTGATTCAAATATTACAACACTAATAGCAGGTGTAGTATTATTTCAATTTGGTACAGGACCTGTGAAAGGCTTTGCAGTTATATTAAGTATAGGGATATTATCTTCAATATTTACAGCTGTTACCCTTTCAAAAACTATATTTATGACCCTTTATGCAAATAAAGATGTCAAAGAATTAAGCATATAGGGGGTATTAAATGGCAAAATTTGTGGAATTAATTAAAAATGACAGAAAGATAGAATTCATAGGTAAATCAAAATTATTTTTCCTTATTTCTGCTTGTTTGATATTGTTGTCACTTTTCCTCATTTTTACAAAGGGGCTCAATCTTGGAATAGACTTTGCAGGTGGAACAGTAATACAGCTGAAATATGATAAATCACCTAATATAGGAGATTTAAGAAAAGCTATTGATGAACTAAAAATAGGAGATTATTCAATACAACACTTCGGTAATCCCAATGAAGTAATAATAAGACTTGGTAAAACAAAAGATATCCCCCTTGATGAACTTTCTAAAACTATTAAAAGTAAATTATCTACAGTTGAGACTGGTAATAAATTTGTGATAGAAAGGATAGAACAGGTTGGTCCTCAAGTAGGTTATGAACTTAAGTATAAGGCTTCTATGGCTTTAATCTACGCTACCATTGGTGTGTTGATATATGTGGCCATAAGATTTGAGATTATTTATGCTATAGGAGCTATATTGGCATTAGTCCACGATGTAATCATAACTCTTGGGGCACTTAGTATTTCTGGAAAGGAATTTAATCTTACGGTAGTTGCAGCATTACTTGCCTTAATAGGTTATTCCCTCAACGATACAATAGTCGTATATGACAGAATAAGGGAGAGATTAAAAAATTCTACAGGCAATCTACCCCTTCAACAGATCATAAATTCAAGTATCAATGAAACACTCAGCAGAACTATTATAACATCTCTGCTCACTTTTCTCACTGTGTTTGCTTTAATGATCTTTGGAGGTGAGGTCATCAAACCTTTTGCATTTACTCTTGTAGTAGGAATAGTAGTAGGGACCTATTCTTCCATTGGAATAGCCAGTAGTCTGGTATTTTTGACCAAAAAAATAAAAATAAATAAAAAGGTGGGGTAACCCACCTTTTTTTATGCTATAATATACTATAAAATAATTCTTGAAGGTGAATTATGAAGATAGTAGCATTATACAATGTAAAAGGTGGGGTGGGTAAGACCTCCTCTTCTGTTAATCTTGCATATCTCTCAGGGATGGATGGCTATAAAACGGTTCTCTGGGACCTTGACCCACAGGGTGCCGCTACCTTTTATTTAAATTCAATGGATAAGATGAAAGGTAATATAAAAAAAATAATAACTGACAAAGATTTCTACGAAAAAAATATCCAGAATACAGATTATCCAAATTTAAAACTTTTACCATCTGATATAGATCTTAGAAATATAGATCTACTTTTCAACGAAATAAAGAAATCTGGCAAGAAATTTAGAGAGTCTGTAAAAGATGGGTTTGAAAATTTTGATGTGGTTTTTATAGACTGCCCCCCCGGGATTTCTACCTTGTCTGAAAATATTATAGATGTAATAGATCTAATATTAACACCTCTCATACCATCCCCGTTATCCTTTAGAACCTATGAATTATTGATCGGTTTTTCAGAAAATAAACCTATAAAAGCATTCTTTACAATGGTAGATAAAAGAAAAAAACTACACAAAGAGATTATATCTACATATCTAAATGAAAACCACTTTTTAAAAACATATATCCCATACTCATCAAAAATAGAAATGATGGGGATAGAGAAAAAACCGTTACCTGAATATGAGAAAAAATCTGAAGCCACTGAAAGCTATTTTATGCTATGGCAAGAGGTAAAGAAATTGTTAAAAATTTAAAATCTATTGACTTACTACAATTAATGAAATAAAATTAAAAATATACATTTTAAAACTTTTAATAAACTATTGATGTCTTTAAATAATATTGGGGAATGCTTTTGAGATCTTTATTTTTAATTGTTGTTTTATCATTATTGCTTTTGCCATTCAGTCTTCATCCCTATGAATTAAAAACTATAAATGTTGTTATAGACAACAACTATCCCCCCTACTCTTTTTTAAACGAAGAGAAGCAGATAGATGGTTTTAGCATCGATCTGTGGAAACTGTTTGAAGAAAAAACAGGTATAAAAGTAAATATAGATGCGAAAGAATGGTCATTGGCACAGGAAGAGATGATTCAAGGGAATCATGATGTAATCGACACTGTATTCAGGAATCCTAAGAGGGAAATCATATACGATTTTTCATCCCCATATGAAAGAGTTGATACATTTATTTTTTATCACAAAAATATTACCGGGATTAATAATTTAAATAAACTTAAAGGTTTCCAGATAGCTACAAAAAAAGGTGGTGCTACAATAACATACTTACAAGAAAATAAATTTACAAACATAAAAGAATTCAACTCAGATGAAGAAATGATTATTTCTGCTAAAAATGCCGAAACAACAGTCTTTGCAATTGGTATTAATACAGGTTACTATTTTCTTTATAAATACGGCGTACAAAAAGAATTTAAAATAATGGAAAAACCTATATTTTCAAATTACTTACACCGTGCTGTAAAAAAAGGGAACAAAGATCTTCTATATACTATAAACAATGGTTTTTCAAAAATATCACAGGAGGAGATTGATAATTTAAGAGAGAAGTGGTTTGGAAAATATACACAAACAGTATACAACTATAAGGTAGTCGTTTATACAATATTATCAGCATCTTTAGTTATTTTTATTCTATTATACATAAACTACTATTTGAAGAAAACCGTTTCAGAAAGAACAAAAGAGTTAGAGATTGAAAAGGAGAAATTTATTACTCTTTTTAACAATTCCGATCATATGATGGGACTTCTTGATAGAGGTGGAAATTTTATTATAGCAAATGATACAACATATGAAACTTTTAATCTGAAGAAAAATTCCCTTAATGATAAAAATATAAGTGAACTACCAATATTTAAAAATTTCCATGAAAACATGGAGATTTTATCAAAAGGTTTAAGACTGGCCTTAGATGGAGAAAAAGCTGTAGCAAAAATATCTTTTATCAATAGAGAAACAGGAACAACTAAATACTTCCATACCTCATTGATCCCAATAAAGAAAAACAGTGAAACAATCTATATCATTGCAGAGGGTAAAGATATAACGGAACATATAGATTATGTAAAAGAGATGGAAAAGATCAAGGCAGCTAAAAACATTGAAATGATCATCGCCGGGCTTGCCCACGATTTTAACAATCTACTTGCAGGAATAAATAATTACATAAGCATCATGGATGAATTAAATAAAGATGAAAATGTTGCAACAATGATTGAAAAAATCAGATTAGCATACAAAAGAGTAACAAATCTTACCAGACAGATCTTATCCTTTGCTAAAGGTGTTGAGCCAAACTATGAGGATACAGATATTTATGAACTGTTAAAAAATGTTATAAATTTTAATTCCTACAGCTATAAAGATATAAATATAAAATTTGATCCCCCTAAAGATAAAAAGATATTGAAATTAGACCCAAATTTAATCTCTCAGGTATTTGAAAATCTAATTATCAATGGAATACAGTCTATGGATGAAAAAGGCACTTTGACCATATACTGCTCAACAATTAATGAAAATGATAAAATGTTAATCAGGATATCAATTAAAGACGAAGGTTGTGGAATACCAGATTCAGATCTTCATACTATATTCCAACCACTATACACCACCAAGAAAAAAGGTAACGGTCTTGGTCTGTATATGGCAAGACTAATAATAGAAAAACATTCAGGATTTATAAAAGTAGAATCTGAAGTAAATAAAGGTACAACATTTCATATATACCTACCATTGTAGTATATATATTTTAATATGCGGGGTAGTAGTATACCCCGCATTATATATTACTATTACTTATAAGCATCCTTGTACAATTTGTACTCTATGGAATCTACCAATGCTTGATAGCTTGCATCTATTATATTGTGGGCAACACCTACTGTACCCCAAATCTCCTTTTCATCCCTGGACTCTATTAAAACCCTTGTCACAGCCTTTGTACCATCTTTTCCTGAAAGTATCCTGACTTTGAAGTCAACAAGTTCCATAGTCTTGAGGGAAGGATAAAACTTCTCCAGAGCCTTTCTCAGGGAAAGATCAAGGGCATTTACAGGACCATTACCTATAGCAGCAGTATGCTCAATCTCACCACCCACCATAAGCATTACAGTAGCTTCTGCAAATGGAGGTTCAAGGGCACTTCTCTTTTCATCTATCACTCTAAAACTGAGCAGGTCAAAGAATTTCCTAAAATTACCCAAACCTTTTCTAATGAGTAACTCAAATGATGCCTCTGCCCCTTCGAACTGGAATCCTTTGTTTTCAAGATCCTTTAGCTTCTCAAGTATCGTTGAAAGATTTGGATCATTTGGGTCTATTTCAAGACCAAAATCCCTTGCTTTATAAATGAGGTTACTCTTACCTGAAAGGTCTGAAATGAGAACCCTCTGTTTATTACCTACCAATTCTGGTTCAATATGTTCGTAAGTCCTGGAATTTTTTAAAATAGCACTTACATGCACCCCACCTTTATGTGCAAAGGCAGATCTTCCAACATATGGCTGATGTATGTTGTGCTTAAGATTTCCAAGCTCATTTATTAGCCTTGATATTTTTACAAGCTTTTTTAACTGTTCATCACTAACAACATCAAAACCATATTTCAGTTTTAAGTTTGGAATTATGGAACAAAGATTTGCATTTCCACATCTCTCACCATACCCATTTATTGTTCCCTGAACATGTATTATGCCATGTCTAACTGCTAAAATTGAATTGGCAACAGCACAATCGCTGTCATTATGACAGTGTATACCAAGTGGGTAGTCTCCAATCTCTTTCTTCACTTCTTCTATGATAGTAACAATCTCATCAGGCATAGTTCCACCATTCGTGTCACAGAGCACAAGACAATCAGCCTTTGCATCTATTGCTGCTTTTAGAGTTTTTATTCCGTACTCCTTGTTAGCCTTGTAACCATCAAAGAAATGCTCAGCATCATAAAAAACTGTACCCACTCTCTTCTTAAGATATGCAATACTGTCATTGATTATTTCAAGATTACCATCAAGGGATATTTTCAAAGCCTCCTTCACATGAAGATCCCATGTTTTACCAAAAATCGTCACGGTTGGAGCACCACTCTGCAACAAAGCTTGAATATTATCATCTGCATCGCAGGAAAGCTTAGCCCTTCTTGTACTTCCAAAGGCAGCAACATGAGAAGCAGCTTTTCTTGATTTTTTAACTTCATTGAAAAAGTCTATATCTCGGGGGTTGGAACCAGGCCAACCACCCTCAATATAATCTACCCCAAAATCTACTAAAGATTCGGCTATCCTTACTTTATCCTGAACAGTAAAATTTACATCTTCAGCCTGCGTACCATCCCTTAGTGTGGTATCGTATATAACTATCTTATGAGACATTGTCCCCTTCCTCCACAAATTTTTCGTGTAATGTTCTAACTGCAAGTTCTGCAAATTTTTCATCAATTACACAAGAGATTTTAATTTCACTTGTGGAGATCATCTGAATATTTATATTGTTTTCAGATAAAAGTTTAAACATCTTAGCAGCTACACCAGCATGGCTTTTCATACCAACACCAACAATTGAAACCTTAGCAATATTCTCATCACTTACAACTTTTGCTGCACCGATATTATTTTTGATATTATCACATGCATCTATAGCTCTGAGAAGATCTGTTTTTGCAACAGTAAAAGAAAGGTCTGTTTTGCCATCAAGGCCAACATTCTGAATAATCATATCTACATTTATATTTGCATCTGCAAGTTTCCCAAAAATATCTGCAGCAATTCCAGGTCTATCTGGAACACCTACAATAGTAATTTTTGCCTGATTTTTGTCTGAAGTTACTCCTGAAACAATCACTTTTTCCATATCTTTATCCTCCTTAATTACCAAAGTTCCTGGTTTTTCTTCTAAAGATGAAAGTACTAAAATTGGGGTATTGTATTTCATTCCGAGTTCAACTGATCTTGATTGTAAAACCTTTGCTCCCAGAGATGCAAGTTCTAACATCTCCTCATAGGATATTCTATCCAATTTTTTTGCAGATTTTACAATCCTTGGATCAGCAGTATAAACTCCATCCACATCTGTATATATCTCACAAACATCAGCCTTTATTGCAGCAGCAATGGCCACTGCTGTGGTATCTGAACCACCTCTACCAAGGGTAGTTATGTCACCAGTCTCTGGAAAAATACCCTGAAAACCTGCTACAACACAAATTTTCCCCTCCTTTAATGCTTTAAAAATCCTTTCTGCAGTGATCTTTACAATTCTGCTTTTGGAGTGGGATCCATCTGTGATCATACCTATCTGAAAACCTGTGAAAGATATGGCATCATGACCAAGCTCTTTTATAGCTTGTGTCACAAGTGGTATAGCTGCAGTTTCACCTGTAGATACCAACTGATCATATTCCCGGAGATCATACTTAGGAGAAATCTCCTTCAACAGATTAATGAGCCTATCTGTTTCCCCTGCCATAGCAGAAGATACAACAACGACATCATGTCCCTGCTCCCTTTTTTTAACAACCATTCTGGCCACATTCTTAATTCTTTCGATAGAACCAACGCTTGTACCGCCAAATTTCATTACAACCAAGCTCATTAAAGCCTCCTTATCAAATAGACCTGCTATTTATAAAAAAATCTGCAATTTTGTAACCTTCATTGATTATAAATGATGGTTTTATAAACTCACTATAAAACATATTTTCGTCAGGTTCAACAGATGTTCCATATATAATCGCTGGAACAAGTTCTGCGGCATGAGTTCTTAGTGATATAGGGGTTGGGTGATCTGGAGTAATCAGAATTCTAAATTCACCAAACTGTTTAAGTCCTTCAATAATTATAGGTAACATTATGTTATTTATATTTTCAACAGCCTGAATCTTCAGATCAGTTCTACCCATATGCCCAGACTCGTCCGGAGCCTCGACATGGACAAAAACATAATCTTTATTTTTCAGAGACTCTACAGCATAACGAGCCTTCCCCTCAAAATTAGTATCAATAAAACCTGTAACGCCCGGAACATCTATAACTTCAAGGCCAGCAAGTCTACCAATACCCCTGATAAGATCAACAGCAGCTATAACAGAACCATCAACGCCATAAAGATCTTTAAAATTTGGAAGAGATGGCTTTCTCCCCTCACCCCAAAGCCATATAGCATTAGCAGAACTATTTTCACTTTTCAAAATATCTATAGCCCTGTTCATTATATGATTGATCTTTCCAGATCCATCACCCTGAGGTATAAAGCTATCTATTTTTTTACCAATTATATCATGGGGAGGGGTTGTCTTCAAGTTGAATTCAGCATCTCTTATAACCAGCAAATTTCTATAACCAACACCGGGATAAAATTCGAGACCTTCACTGGAAAAATAATCCTGAAGTTTTGAAATCAATCTTTTTGCAGAATAATTATCAATATGATGAGCTGTAAAGTCCTCCATTACAGTATAATTGTCTGCTAAAGTCACAAAATTGCATCTAAAAGCAAAATCCTTTTCACCTAAATTTATCCCAATACTTGCAGCTTCAATTGGACTTCTACCAGTATAGTATTTAGTAGGATCATATCCAAATATCGACAGATTGCATATATCACTGCCTGGATACATCCCATCTGGGGTAGTTTTTATAAAACCACATTTACCATTTTTAGCAAGAAAATCGAAATTTGATGTATTAGCATATTCTATAATAGTTTTATTACCCAGACTTTCTATTCTATAATCACTCATTCCATCACACAATAGAACAAAATACTTCATATTAACCTCTCTTTGCTCCCTCTACCCTTATAACGACAGTTTTACTTTTTACATAATCCATTGAATCTATCTCACGAACAGCATCACTTACACATCTCCCTATTGTTTCATGGGTCATAAACACCAGAGGTACAACATCATCAGGAGAAGCAGCACCTGGCTGTATAGCAGCACTTATGCTTATATTATATTTACCAAGTACCCCTGCGATTTTTGATAACACACCCGGCCTATCAAGAGCCAAAAATCTAAGGTAGAATGATGATTTAATATCGTCAATGCTTTTGACAGGAAAATATGTCCTGTATTCTTTTTCAAAACCTAATACAGGAACCCTTCTTTTACAACCACAAACAATATCTCTGGAGATAGAAACAATGTCTCCAGCTACAGCACTACCTGTAGGCAGACTACCAGCACCCCTTCCATAATGAATCGTTCTATCGAGCTTATCAGAAACAAGATAAATAGCATTAAACACATTATCAACCTTTGACAAAATATATCTTTCAGGTATCATAGTGGGATGAACCCTCACCTCAATGTCATTCTCATGCTTTTTAGCAATTGCAAGAAGCTTTATTTTACAATCAAGCTTTCTTGCAAAATCGATATCTACCTGTTTTATATTTGATATACCTTCAACAAAAACTTTATCAAAAGGGACAATTGTATTAAAGGCTATAGATGAAAGTATAGTAATTTTATGGGCAGTATCAATACCTTCTATATCAAAAGTAGGGTCAGCCTCTGCATAACCGAGTGACTGAGCGTCCTTTAGTACTTCATCAAATTCTTTACCTTCTTTC
>JAIWOA010000009.1 GCA_020217115.1 Calditerrivibrio sp.
TCCATTCTAGTGAGAATATAATTGGCTGTACCATTGATTATACCATATATCTCTTTTATATTATTTGCTACAAGATCCTCTTTTAAAACCTTTATTATCGGGATCCCTCCACCAACACTACCCTCAAAACAGAGCTGAAGTCCTTTTTCTTCAGCCTTTTTAAAAAGTTCTGCCCCATAAACTGCCAAAAGCGCCTTATTTGCAGTCACAACATGCTTACCATTTTCAAAGGAGCCCAAAATAATATCCTTTGCAACATTGTATCCACCTATAAGTTCTACAACTATATCTATTTCTGGATCATTGATTATACTCTCTGCAGATCTATATTTAAAAGGAACCTTTTCCAGTATGCCATCGGATAATTCATCAATTTTTAAATCTGCTACAGCCCTTAGAACAATATCTATCCCAGTCTTACACCTTATAGTATCTGCATTATTTATCAGGACATCAGCAGTTCCTTTTCCAACTGTCCCATACCCCACAATACCCACATTTATTTTTTTCATCTATAACTCCATAAAATATTATAATTTTTAATTGTATAACCATAATAAAATATTGTCAAGTAGAGTTAAATATAAAGACAATAAAAAAGTTTTTATAAAAATTTTATAGACTAAACTATCAACATCTTTTCGTTTGACATAAAAATACCAGAAGCAACGGCTGAATCGTTATTCAGAAACTCTCTCTGTTGCATAGATATCAATAACAATAAAGAATTTTCAGTAGCACAAAGTGAAACATTATCAGATATATCAGATAGATTAAAAAAATCAAACTTGTTTATATAAATAGGCAATCCATCCTCACCCACTATTTCAAAGGAACCATCTAAAACTACTGCAAAATCCTGCGCATATTTTTTTAAATTAAGCTTTTCATCCCTATCCAACCTTACAACATTACCCTTAAGCAATTTTGACAAATAGTTCACCAGAAAAGAATTAGGGTTCTTAACTGCTTCTTCAAAAAATATCTTTATCACAACACCATTGTAGTTTCTATCTACATAACCATACTGTGCCCAGAAAATAAACAGCAAAAAGAACATAAATATATAGGCAAGAGTAATAACTATAGAACTTAAAGCACCATAAACAGCATTATAAAAGGATACATTATAAAAATATTTAAATGACATATTCAGAAAATACAAAGATATCATAAAATATAAAGATACCTTTAAAGAATTAAATAAACTTATTCTTCGCATAGAAAGAAAATAATATGCGACAAAAAAAAGAACAAAGAATATCACCACTGGAACTACTGAAAGCTCACCAAGCTTATCAAGAATACCTGAAAAATCGATATCAAGATAAAAAACAAGAAATTTTTCTATCGTTACAAGCATAATTTTAATGATTATTGTGATCAAAATCATAAAAAGAAATGCAAAGTACAGCATGAAAGGTATTAGACTATGAAGTATCGTCTCCTTAAGCTCTCTGATACGAAATATTTTTTTAAAAACCTTATTGATTGATCTTAAGAAAAGGGTAGATGTAAAAAAAATAGTTATAAATCCAAAGACACCAAAACCAACCCCCTTACTAACAGACATCATATCGTATAGATCGAAACTGTCCAAATATGCAAAATGTATACTTTTCATCATAGCATCAACTATATCAAGGGTTTCAGGAAATATAAAAATAATTTTTTGAAAAACAACTCCAAGTATTATTAACATTGGAACAAAAGACAACAATGCATAGTAAGTTACTGCAGCATTGAGTATAACTATTTCATTACTAAATAGATACATAACAGAAATTAAAATTTTTAGTAAAAATTTTATGACTAATTCTTTAATTCTCATGGCAACAATGATACAATAAAAATCAAAAAAAACAATCTCAAAAAACAATCTCCTTGTCTTTTTAATAAAAATATCATATTAATATATAAAAATGTTTTAGGATAATTGTATGATACAGGAAAAGCTAAGCGAACTAAATGAAAAATATAACAGAAACCAATTCAGCAAAGAAGAAATTGATAAACTATTTTCATACGATTTTACAAAATTGATAGACTATGTAGGAAAGAATTTTATTGATTGGAATAATCCCTACTCAGAAGCTTTTACTTATAATAATAAGCCAAAGTATTCATTTTTTTCTGGAGGTAAATTAGACCCGATATACAATATTTTAGGTAAACATCTAAACACAAATAAAAAGAACAAAGCAGCAATCATATGGAGGGGAACAGATTTTACAGAAAGAATTTTTACATATCAGTCCCTACATTTTGAAATGCTAAAATTTGCATACTCATTAAAAAAATTGGGTTTAAAGAAGAATGATAAGGTTCTTATATACTTACCCAATATCCCTGAAACAATAATTTCGATGCTTGCATGCCTGAGAATTGGAGCTATACATGGGCTTTACCATCATAGCTATTCTGCTGATTCTTTATCCGAAAGAATAGACAACTGTAAGCCAGAGATAATTATAACAACAGACTATTCACTTACAGGAACTGAAGTAGATATAAAATCGAAAGTAGACGAAGCTTTAAATAAATCTAATCACAAACCGAAACATGTTATTGTTGTAGAAAGGATCCCCAAAAAAACACATATGAAACCGATAAGGGACTTGTGGTATCATGATCTTTTGAGTGATACAGATTTTTCCAGTGCAGCATCGCTGGAAAAAGTTACCCTTGATAGTAACGATCCTATATTTTTTATGATAACCCCTACAAATTTTTCAGAACCAAAAGGGCTATTATACGACGTTGCAGGATTTCTTGCATGGACCCACTTCACATACAATCTACTATTTGATCCAAATGACAATGATACTATATGGAATACTTCAGATATTGCATGGATGAATGGGCATAATTTTGGTGTTTATGGACCCCTCATGTCTGGATCAACAACTGTAATTTTTGAAGATGCACTTACCTTTGAAAATGCAAAAAGATTTTACGGAATAATAGAAAGGTATAAAGTGAATAAATGCTATACAACTCCTCGAATTATGAAAACCCTTATGAATGCAGATATGAAGAAAAAAATAAATTCTCCAATAAAATCTATAGAGTTGCTATTTTTAGGGGGAGAGGCTATTGAAGAGGATGTTCTGGATTGGACATTTAAAAAAATAGTGTCAAAGTCTGCACCTATTTTGAATATCTATTCCCAAACAGAAATAGGTGGAGCAATTGTTGCACAAATACCAGGGTATTCACTGGTGAAGAGAAATTCCATTGGACAAGCACTTCCGGGTATTCAGGTTGGAATATATGATGGGATAACAAAAACAAAGATAGAGTATCCACAGTTAAGGGGCATTTTTATGGTTGAAAAACCTGTAATGTCTATGTGTAAGAAACTTTGTAACGATGATGAACTGTTCATAAAAACTTTCTGGAAAGGGTATGACTCGAATTATGTTTTTAGGACAGGTGATAGTGCATATTTTGATGAAGAACAAAACATATTCCTTACAGGAAGAGTCGATGAAGTTATTCATGTAGCAGGTAAACGTGTAAATATTGCTCAGGTAGAAGAAGCTATAAATAAAAATAAATTTGTAAAAGAATCTGCCATTATTATCCTCAATGATGAAAAAAAAGGTGATTCAATGATCGCCTTTTGTGTATTACAGAAAAAAATAGATGAAAGTCTCCATAAAAGGATAATGGATGAAATACATGAGACCATACTTGAGGAGCTTGGAGAGGTCGTTTTACCTCAAGAAATAAAATTTGTTCGGGTTTTGCCCAAAGGTGCTGATGGTACAGTTTTAAAAGATCTGTTAAAAGAGATTGCAATGCAAATGTAATTAGTATATAATAAAGTTTTCGATAATCAAAAATAGAGGGAAATCTGATGAAAGTAAAAGATATTATGACGAAAAATGTTGTAACTGCGAATGAAAATGATTGCATGAGGGATGTGGCATTAAAACTTAGAGAAAAAAAGATTACAGGACTACCAGTAATTGATGATTCCGGTAATGTGGTGGGTGTATTTAGTGAAACAGATATTCTGAGCAGATTGCCGGATATACTGATGGATGCAGACAAAATACCATTAATAGATGTAAAGGAACTTACCGACCCAAAGGTGAAGGATGTCATGACATCTCCAGCAATAACAGTTTCTCCAGAAGATGATCTAAAAACTGTTGCTGAAATATTTTTGTACAAATATATTCATAGAGTTCCAGTTGTAGAAAATGGTAAATTAGTTGGGATAGTGTCCCTGGGTGACCTTTTAAAAGCTTTTTTATCCAGATAAGATACTATTCAAGCATTCTTACTATTGTAGCAACGATGACACCAGTTATTGTGCCATCTACTAATGCCCAGATAGCTCCCTTTAGCAAACCACTAAGATTATCTGGATCAAATCCTTTATATATAGCTGACATTGTTTCTACAAATCTACGCATCCTGTTGAATTTGTACAACATTATGATAAAAATGTAGAAAAAGAGATTTATCAAAACTACAAAAATAATTATTTTGTTGTAGTACCAGATATTATCCATTTTTTTCTAATCTCTCCAGCATTTTGTTAAAATAAAAATCGGAATCTGAGCAACCATGTACACCAAGATATACAGAATCTTTATTTTCTCCATGGAAATCACTACCAGCGGATACTAATAATTCAAGTTCCTTTGCAATATTTAAGTACTTTTTGGAAAAAATCTCTGAATGTAAAGAACAAAAGGACTCTATGCCATCAAGCCCCATATCCTTCAAATTTCTAAAAAAATTCAGATTAAATCTATCATCTTTACCAAGGGTAACAGGATGAGCCAAAATAGATAAACCACCTGCTGATTTTATTAATCTGATGGAATCTTCCACACTTAACCTCTTTTTATCCACATATATCTTCTTTCCCTTTCCAAGATATTTGTCGAAAGCCTCTTCAATGGAACTTACAATCCCCTCTCTTCTCATAAATTTTGCAATATGAGGTCTTCCAAGCTCCCCATAGGCTTCACAATCGATCTCCCCAATATCTACAACACGCCCCAATAATTCTGACAACATATTTATTATAATAACATTTCTCTCTTTTCTAAATTTTTTTAGCTGTTCAAGAGATGAAAGAAGATCTTTATTATTATAATCTATAAATAATCCAACCATATGGAATGTTCCGTCGTCATAGTCTACACTTATCTCGACACCGGGTATCCTTTTAACCTTTGAATTTCCATTCATAAAGATATCTATACCATCAACAGTATCATGATCTGTAAGTGCAAGGGCATTAAGACCAATCTTTTCTGCCAACTTTAGAATCTCCTCAGGATTTAGAGTACCGTCAGAAAAATTGGAATGACAATGTAAGTCAACCATTAA
Source organism: Calditerrivibrio sp. (assembly GCA_020217115.1). Classification (GTDB taxonomy): domain Bacteria; phylum Chrysiogenota; class Deferribacteres; order Deferribacterales; family Calditerrivibrionaceae; genus Calditerrivibrio. The sequence continues at coordinate 5,356 of JAIWOA010000009.1, forward strand.
TTTCTCCTTGATTATAAAATTATTTTTCCATATAATATCAAAATGATCAATTTACAGTTTATATTATATAAATTTTTTGTCAATGTAATTGGTATAGGCTTTTCTGCATTTTTGTTTAAACATGTTGAAATAAAATCATTTAGTGCACTCATTATAAGTGGACTGGTTCTGTTTTTAGCAAATGTCTTTATAAAACCTCTCTTGATAATTATAACTCTTCCCCTTCAAATAATTTCAATGGGTTTATTTTACTTTATAATAAATGCAGTAATTGTACTAATTGTATCGTCATTAGTTAACGGTTTTATTGTAGATGGATTGTGGACTGCAATAGGCGTTAGTCTTACAATAGGCTTCGTAAATCTTATTTTTGACATTTTTTACAATAAACCAAACATCCATTTCAGGTTCAGGAGATTCTAAGAATGGTTGTGGATAATGGTGAAATAAAAGATGACCTTGAACGATTTGAAAACTTGATAAAGATGATAAATTTTGACTACGAACGTTTCTTTGCAAAGATATTGAAACACCCTCCAATTGTTTACGAAAGGGAGGTAAATAAGCTGATAGCGAAATATAATTTAAATACGATCACCAATCCAACATTGAGATTTAAATTTAATAATCTGGTAGCCAGATATCTGACTTTTAGAGATAAATGGAATAAAAGGATGATGGAATTTGAAGGTATAAAAAAAACACCCTTCATAAAAATAGCTGAAAGTGACCTTAATAAAGAGGATAAAACAAAAAATAAAATAGACTTTGAGAGTGAACTTGATAAATTACCACCAAATATTGACAGAAATAAAATATCAAAACTGATAGAAAATAAGATAGAGGAATACAGAACTAAAGGTGTTGAAAACTTAGAAGTTAAAATAAGTATAGTTGAGAATAAACCAAAATTAATTATAAGGCCAATCAAATGAAATATTATAAGATACAATTTTACGATTCAAAAAAAGAGATCTTTACTCTTAAGGCAAAATCTGCGTCACCTACATCTTTTCTTGGACTTATAGAGATTTCAGAAATCATACATAAAGAGGAATCATCAATACTGATAACGCCCGAAGATGACAAAAGCCGTATAGAATTTAAAAATGTAAATAAAACCTACATCCCTATTGGTAGCATAATTAGGATAGATGAAATAATTGAAGATGACAAACAGTTCTTATTCCGTTTAGTAAAGGATAAAGATGAAGATTCTGAATAAGTATATACTCCGTGAAATATTCCCCATATTCTTTCTTTCAAATATATTTTTCATATTTGTATTATTGTTGGACAAATTGATAGATCTTACAGACCTTTTTTTTTCAAAAAATGTACCAGCAATTATAATAATTGAAACCATAATATTTTACTTACCATCATTCCTTATGATAACTATACCAACCTCTGCCCTCCTTGCAGTTATGACTGCACACAACAGATTATCTGCAGATTCAGAAATTGTAGTTATAAAGTCTTTAGGTGTTACCCCCTACAACCTTACCAGACCAACCATATTGTTTGGTATTTTTGCAACGTTCCTGGCTTTTATTACATCCTATACATTGCTACCATACGGTAACCAGCTGGCTATAAAAAACCTGAAAAGAACTGTAAACTACATCTCAATAAAGGATATCAAAGAAAATGAATTTTATAATGAACTACCAAATCTAACTTTACATGTAACAAAAAAGTATGACAATACAAATTATGCTGGCATAACTATTATAGACAACAAAGGGGAAAATTTTATAACCGCAAAGGAGGGGGAGATTTTACAATCTGTAGGTAAAATAATATTTGACCTAAAAGATGGAACTCTTATAAATGGTAAAGATGAAAAATATTCAAAGATATCCTTTGGCAAATTCTATTATGTGTTCAATGTTGATGCCCAATTAAAAAGAGATATAAAACAGGAAAGGTTTATGTTTTTTTCAGAACTAATGGAAAATTTTGATAAAGGAGATATTTTCAAATTTGAATTTTCCAAAAGGATTGCCCTTCCGCTGTCCACAATGATAATGGCACTGCTGGGACTTAACATGGGGATATTTTTTCATAGATCGAATAAATCAATAAACTGGATAGTAGCATTAGCCACGATATTTGTATACAACATGATAATGTTTTTATCAGAAAATCTGATAAACTTTACAGATCCGTTTTTTGCTCCATGGATAGCCAATATATTATTTTCAATAATACCGCTAACAACTTTGAAAAGGTGCATATCGTGACAATAATACAGAGATATTTCTTAAAGATATTTTTTAGAAATTTTATTATAATACAAAGCTTTATATACTTCATATACATGTTTTTTCTTTTTTTCAGCCATTCAAAATATATTTCAAGATTCAATGCATCTTTTATAGATATCCTTATATATGATACAATAAAATCCCCTATTTTTATATACCAGACCATCCCTGTTGCATTTATAGTATCAGTTGTAACAACCTTTATTATCTTGATAAAAAACAATGAATTAACAGCTTTTTTGAGTATCGGTGGAGATATTTTTACATTTGTTAAAACTCTTATGATTATAGGTATATTGTTTAGTATTTTTATAATTTTTATGTCTGATTACATAGTACCCAAAGTTCAAAAAAAGGGGGAGGATTATAAAATATCCCATATTGAAAAAAAACAGAATGAAAAATTGACAACTGTTACAAACCTATGGTTTAAGGATAATGATAGCTTCATTAAGATTGGAACAGTAGACATTATAGGTAAAAATCTCTACGATATACAAAAAATTAGAATAGACCGTTATGGTAAAATAAGCTCAATAGAATATATTGATCAGGCAACCTATAAAGATAAAAACATATGGAATTACAACCGATTAAAGATAATAAATCTTTCAGATATACCAAGATTAGAAAGTAAAATAGACAATTTGACCTTACAAAATGATACATTTACAAAACTGATAAACTATTCAATATCTACTTCTCCAAAACAATTAACAATGAAAGAGCTGAGAAAGCTAATACGATTCTATAAGGGGAAGGGATTAAACTACTCCTCCTACTCTTTGTACTACTACAATAAAATCTCTTACTCAATAATAATTTTAGTTCTTACAGTGGTTCTTTTACCCTATACTATAGATATTGCAAGGAGTTTTTCCTATATAAAGATAGCAGCAAATTCCATTGTCATAATATTCGGATTCTGGATATTTATGTCAGCCTGTCTATCACTTGGAAAGTCTGGGGTTTTAAATCCAATATTATCAAACTTTTTACCGCATATAATCTTTATTATTATCGGTTTTTACGGCTATTATAAAAAAAGAAACCTTTTTTACATTAACAAATAATCCAAAAACTAAAAAGACCCAGAAGTCAACAATTCACCCTTTTCTTCATGCAAAAAATAGATCCATGATTTTACTACCATGCCTGTCGTAGTTTTGACATCAACCAGTTCCCTAAAATAAAAATTTGGGTGATCCTCAAAGAGATCTATCTCCTTTAAAATCTTATTATCAATTTCGTATAACTCACCACAAATATGGGAAATATTTTTATCTTTATAGACATAGGGTATACTGTCGACATACATAGAATATTTTTCCAATGTAACAGCTTCAGATATAAATTTGGCACCACTTAGAAGGTAATTGTATTCCTTACCCCTTTTTAGTGAACCATATACAAATAAGTAGATTTTATCTTTATCTTCCACTGTGTCCAAAACCTCCATCTCCTCTTTCTGTTTCTGCTAATTCGTATACAACAACAAAATTGACTTTAACTACACGATTAAAAACAATCTGTGCTATACGATCCCCCTTTTTGTATTCAAAATCATCCTTGCCAAAATTTGCAAGAATAACACCTATTTCACCTCTATAATCTGAATCTATGGTTCCGGGAGAATTTAAAACTGTTACACCATATTTCAATGCAAGCCCACTCCTTGGTCTTATTTGAGCTTCATAACCTTCTGGTATCTCCATATATATACCTGTTGGCAAAAGTTTTATCTCCCCCTTTTTTATAACTCCATCTGAAATTACAGACAGATCCATACCAGCAGAACCTTCAGTTATATAACGGGGCAAAGAAATCCCTTTGGCACACTTAATCTTTACTTCTATGGGACACATTTCTAATCTACTTTTACAATCTCTATATTGTACTCTATAGTTTTACCGGCTAAAGGGTGATTGAAATCTATAACAAAATTATCATGATTCACTTCCAATACCACACCTCTGTATGAATTACCATCAGCATCTGTAAGCTCCAAAAACTTCCCTTTACTTATCTCATTATTTTCATCAGGGATAAAAGATTTCGGTATCTTTAAAACGTTTTCCTCAGAGTATTCCCCAAAGGCCTTTTCAGGTGGTAATATTATCTTCTTTTTATCACCAGCTGACAAGCCCAAAATACCCTTTTCAATATCCTCAGGAAGCTCACCCTGCCCAAGTTTATATGAAAGTGGTTTATCAATAGGTGTGGCATCAAGTAACCTACCATCTATCTCCCTTGCAGTGTAATGTATTGTAACAAATGAATCTGACTTAATCATAAAAAGTACTCCTCTTTTTTTACATTAATATATTAACAAAATCATCTAATGTAAATAAAAATATAATTTTTTAATACAAAAA
>JAIWOA010000010.1 GCA_020217115.1 Calditerrivibrio sp.
GCCTATTTTTTGTTATCTTAATAACTATTTTAGGGCAGGTGGGAGATCAGATGTTCCATTATCAAATTGTCCAGCTTTCTGATAAAGAATTAAAAAACTTATTCTTCTATTTGCTGGATCGTTGGGATTATCTTTTACAATAGGCTTTGTAGCAGCATAGCCAGCAACTGAAGAGATCTTGTTTGGATCAAAACCATTTATAAGCAGTTCTGCTCTGGCAGCATTTGCCCTTTGTATAGAAAGATCCCAGTTACCATTCCTATCTCCCCTATATGTTGCAGCATCGGTATGGCCTTCTATAACTATTTTATTTGAAAGCTCATTTAGAGTGTTGCTCAAAACCTTTAAAATATCTTTACCATTTTTATTTAGAGATGAACTACCGCTGGAAAATATTGGGTTACCTGATTTATCTATAATATCTATCCTTATCCCCTCAGGAGTTGTTGCAATAACTATCTGGTCAGAAAATTCCTGCAGCTGGGTTTTGACAACACCCATCAGGGACTCCTTAACCTTATCAGCGTTACCCTCTGTGGCAGCTGCTGCAATTTCAACCTCTATCTTTTCAACTATTTGAGATTCACCTTTTTTATCTTTTTCAAAGGGCTTACCAGTTCCACCCTCCATGATTGAGCCACCAGCTTTTTCAAAAATTGAAAATGTTCTGAAATACATAGCTATCTTGGCTCTTTTTTCTTCAGAGGTCATATTTAATAGCCACATAACAAGAAAGAAAGCCATCATGGCAGTAACAAAATCTGCGTAGGCTATCTTCCACGCACCACCATGGTGACCACCTTCTTCAACTTTTTTTACCTTTTTTATGATTATAGGCTTCTTTTCACCACTCATTTAAAACCTATTTTATATTTTTTAGTTTTTCTTCAAGTTCTTCAAAAGATGGTCTTGTCGAAGGTGGAACAGCTCTTCTTGCAAGCTCTATTGCAGCCTTTGGATCTGGAGTATTTACAAAAAATACAAGAGCCTCCTTGACTACTCTAAAGACAAAAGCATTGAGGGTAACCTGGTTGTTTAGGGCCGTTGCAATAGGACCAACTATACCATAAGCAAGCAAAACCCCAAGGAACGTACCAACAAGGGCAGCTCCGATGTGGTGTCCTAAAACTTCAGGAGGTTCACTGATCAAACCCATCGTAATAACAACACCCATAACAGCAGCAACAATACCGAATGCTGGAAGACCATCTGCCATATTCTGTATTGAATGACCAGGCATATGCTCCTCTTTGTGTGATGTTTCTATATCAACTTCCATGAGGTTTTCAAGCTCGTGGGGTTGCATTACACCAGTTAGAATTACCTTCAGGTTATCACTTATAAAATGTAAAAGGTGGTGATTTTTTATAACTGTAGGATAATTATTAAATATTGGACTTTCTTTTGCATTTTCAACATCACTCTCAAGGGACAAAAGACCATTTTTCCTCGCTTTGAGAAACAACTCATATAATAACATCAAAAGATCCTCATATTCCTTTTTAGAAGGTGTTTTCCCTGTTAAAAAACTTTTAACCCCATTTATAATCAGCTTTATCAATGCAGGAGGAGAACCGACAATAAGAGCACCTAAAGCTGCTCCACCAATAATTATAAACTCAGATGGCTGAATAAGCATGTGTAAGTTACCACCTGCAATCAGATAACCCCCAAGAATAGATCCAATTACAACTATATAACCTATTATCGCCGTCATCCTGCGAAACGCTCCTTAAAAAAATTTGTTTTATACAAAAAACAACACAGTCCTACAATCGGTTAATTTTAAAAAAACATTAAAAAAATTTTCATTGATAAAATTCACTTATGGATATAATAATATAAATAAAATTTTAAGTCAATGGAGAGTGAATATATGTCTTCTATTATTTCTATTTTTATTATAGGCTTACTTGTAATAATTGCATCTATCGTAATTCTATACTACAACAAGCTGGTAACCCTAAAAAATATGATAGAGGAGGCATTTAGCAGTATAGATATCCAGCTCAAAAGAAGATACGATCTGATACCAAACCTTGTTGAGACTGTAAAAGGTTATGCAAAACATGAAAGTTCTACATTAGAAAATGTTGTAAAATTGAGGAATATAGCACAAACCTCAGAAACAATAACAGATAAAATAAAAAATGAAAACATGCTTACTACTGCATTAAAATCTCTTTTTGCAATAGCTGAAAGCTACCCTGATTTAAAAGCCAACGAAAATTTCCTTTCCTTACAAAACAGTCTTAACGAAATAGAGAACAACATACAGTCTGCAAGGCGATACTACAATGCCGTTGTCAAAGACTATAATACACTATGCGAAACTTTCCCATCTGTATTCATAGCAAAGATGTTTCATTTTAATAAGAAAGAATTTTTTACCATAGAAGATGAGGAGAAAAAAAATATCAAGGTGTCATTTTGATAAAAAAAATTATTCTCTTATTATTGTTACTCCCATTACATCTATATGCTGAATATTTTGATATAGAGAATTACGAAGTATACGTAAAAATAAACAAAGACTCCACACTGGAGATTACAGAAACTATCCTTGTAAATTTTCACTCCCAGAGGCATGGAATAATAAGAAAAATACCGATTGTATACGAACTTGACAAAATAAGTACAAATTTAGATAGATTAAATTTCGGTAGCAAAAACTATACCCTTAAACTATATGATATAGGGGTTGAATACCATAATTATAATGTATCACAAAATGGTAACTATATACATATAAAAATAGGAGATAAAAACAGATTTGTCAGTGGAATACAAAAATATACTATAAAATATAAAATATATGGGGGAATAAATTTTTTTACCGATCACTCAGAACTTTACTGGAATATTATTGGACATGAATGGGATGTAAAAATAAAAAAGGGATCCTTCTCTATTATATACCCTGAGGAGATATCCATACCAAAGGAGGATGTAATTGTTTTTTATGGACCTTATGGTAGTAACAAGCAGATAAATGAGATAGAGATCTCCTCAAAAGGTATACATGTAGATAATATACCACTATTATTGGAAGGCAATGGTGTAACAGTAGCTGTTAAATTTCCAAAAAATTATTTACAAAATGGCTCTTTCTGGCTAAAACTCAAACTTTTCTACACAAATAATCCTTTAATAATTTTACCCCTTATTTCCCTCATTCTGTCACACATTGTATGGTTAAAATTTGGAAGAGATAAAGATTTCATAAAAGTTGTTGAATATTTTCCTCCAGAAGACACAACACCTGCAGAAGCTGGGGTTATTATAGATGATTTGATTAACAATAGGGATATAATATCCTTAATATACTACTGGGCTACAAAAGGTATTGTACGAATAGAGGAGATAGAAGGGGATGGTTTTTTAGAAAAAAATGATTATATTATAACTAAATTAAAAGAACTGCCATCTAATGCAAAAAATCATGAAAAAATCATGTTTAACGGGTTATTCAACCTTAAAAATAATGTAGTGGTGTCATCTCTTAAAAATAATTTTTATCTAACTATGAAAGAGGTAAAGGAATCTTTGAACAGGGATATCGAAAATAGCGGACTATATTACAAAGACAGTAGAATCCTGAGAAACATATTTATAATATCTGGCATTCTCTTAGCTTTTTCAAGCTTTTACATTGCTCCAATCTTTGGTATATCTAATATGATTTATACCATCATTTCAGCATTTATAATTATAATATACGGTTTTTTCATGCCAAATAAAACAGTTGCTGGACTTGAAAAGTATAAAAAAATAGTAGGCTTTAAAGAGTTTTTAGATAAAACAGAAAAAGCAAAAATTCAATATCTAATGTCACAAAATCCCACTTTTTTTGAGACTACCCTACCCTATGCAATTTCATTTGGCATGGCTGATAGATGGATAGAAAAGTTTAACGGTATACTAAAGGAACCACCTGACTGGTTTTTATCCCAAAACAGAGTATTCCATGTAAGCAATTTAAATAAATCGATTTCCAGCTCAATTAGTAGAATGAATAACTATTTTACATCCTCACCAAGCTCTGCAAAATCAGGGGGCAGTGGGTTCTCTGGGGGTGGATCTGGAGGAGGATTTGGGGGTGGTGGAGGCAGTAGTTGGTAAATAAATTTGCAATTTTGACATCGGCGATTTTTGCATCAGAGCTTTTGCCAAAGCTTCTATCTGAAAAAATATATCCTGAAATATTTACCTACAAAAATGAATTACACAGAAAGTCATTGTACACTGACCTGGACAACTACTCATCATTTTTTAATATAACATACCTAGCAACAAACAGATACTCACAAAATGAGAATTTATTTAATAAAAATAATTTTTCACATATTATTGCTATAGATTGGAATAAAGACTTTTTTGACAAAACTACAGACCAAGTAGTGATCTTCATGCAACCTTCCCTACTTCCAATGTATAGAGGTTATGGTGCTATATCAGAGCAGTTTTTAAACGGTGTATGCATTGGTGGAATAACATTCTATTTACCAAATGATATTGTAGATGCAGGAGATATAGTATACCAAAGAGAAATTGAAATCGGTTTTGAAGATTATCCAGAAGATTACATAAGAAAACTTTGTGAAGAGACAGTGCAATTTATACATTATATAAAAGAGAATCAGGTCACAAGAACACCACAAAATGAAAACTATGCTTTTTCACTTAGTAGAATAAGGAGGAAGGATGGATTAATCAATTTTAGATCTGATTCACTATCAATTTACAACAAAATAAGGGCTTACAGCAAACCATATTTTGGAGCATTCTGTTTTATGTATAATCAAAAGATAAATGTTTTCAGAGGTAAACCTGAAAAATGGCAGGGTATATATGGGAAATCTGGGGAGATTATAAATATTGATAAAAACGGTGTGGAAGTTGCCTGTGGGAGTGGAACTATTCTACTACAGGAGATAGAATTGCCAGATAGTATCAAACTTTCTAAAGGGGAAATATTTAATTCCTGAATATTTCCTTTGATTTTTTCTATGGTTTTATTAAAATTGATATAGGTAGTAAAATATAAAAAATTAAAAAGGAGAACTTATGAAAAAGTTTGCTTTAGTGGTAGGTGTGATATCTATTTTTTCTATTTCCACAAATCTTTTTGCAGCGAATGATATAAAGGAGGGGTTGTGGGAAATCTCTTCTAAAATGGTGGTAAAAGGTATGAATATGCAGATCCCACCTGTAAAGTTTACTTCCTGTATAAAAAAAGATGAGCTTGTCCCTTCAGATCCTGCAGAAAAGACTAAAAATAACTGTAAAACCTACAATGTTAAAGTAACAGGGAATACGGTATCATGGGAATTATTATGTAAGAGCCCAGAAGGAGATATGAAGGGTAAAGGTGAGATCACATACAAAGGGACTTCTTTTAAAGGGAAGCTCAGTATATTCACTCAAGGGATGGAAATGAAACAGGAAATGGAAGGGAAATGGTTAGGTCCCTGTAAATAAAAAGATACAGGAGGGTTAACACCACTCCTGATACAAATGTCAGTGCATACTCTGGGATAATTCTGTCAAGACACCATTGGTGCTCTTTGGATGTACAAATGCTATCAGCTTTTCATGGGCACCTACTTTTGGTTCACTGTCTATTAATTGGCAGCCACTCTCTTTTAACATATTTAGTGATTCTCTGATATTCTCTACTTCATATGCTATGTGATGGATACCCTCACCCTTTTTTTCGATAAATTTTGCAATTGGACTTTCTATAGAGGTTGGTTCTAAAAGCTCTATATTTGACTCCCCCACTTTGATGAATGCAACCCTAACTTTCTGAGATTCAACTTCTTCAAAATGATAAGGTTTTATACCAATTGATCCATAGAATTTTAACGCATCCTCAAGGGATTTTACAGCTATCCCAACATGATCAATTTTATTAAGCATAACAACACCCCCTTCTAATTTAATAACTTCCCCAATATCTCGTTTACTAATTTAGGGTTAGCCTTACCTTTGGTCTCTTTCATTATCTGTCCAACAAAAAATCCGATTAATTTGGTCTCACCAGCTTTATACCTTTCAACCTCTTTTGGGGAATTTTCAATAACTTTTTTTACAACCGCTTCGAGGAGACTTAAATCGGCGATCTGAGTTAAACCTTTTTCATCAACAATCTGCTTTGGAGACTTGCCACTAATAATAACATCATCGAAAACATCTTTAGCTATCTTGACAGATATAACAGATGAATCTATCAACTGTATCAATTCAGCAAGCTGGGACGGAGTTATCCCCACATCCATAATGCCGACACCTTTTTCATTCATAACTCTCAAAATTTCTGTCTGAATCCAGTTGGAAATCGCTTTTGTGTTGTTACACAATGTTGCAGTAGCTTCAAAAAAATCATAAATAGGTTTTGAAGAGGACAATACTTCAACATCATATTCTGGTAAATTGTAAACATTAGACAATTTATCTCTAACAACATCAGGCATGTCAGGCATCGTTAATTTTATATTTTCTATATCCCTAAGAGAAATAATAACTGGTACCAGATCAGGATCTGGAAAATATCTATAATCGTGGGATTCCTCTTTACTCCTCATAGCAATAGTAACACCCTTCTCAGGATCCCACAATCTTGTCTCTTGAATAATAAGATTTCCACTTTCAATTTCACTTATCTGTCTTTTTATTTCATAATCTATAGCCTTTTGAACATTTTTAAACGAATTCATATTTTTTACTTCTACTTTTGTTCCAAATTCTTTCTGCCCCATAGGGCGAACAGATATATTTGCATCACACCTAAGGGATCCCTTCTCCATACTACAGTCTGAAATACCAGTATATTCAATTATCAATTTCAGGTTCTCCAGATATCTTTTTGCTTCTTCTGAGCTCCTCATGTCAGGCTCACTGACTATTTCTATTAATGGAGTTCCTGTCCTATTGTAATCAACATAACTCGAATTTGGACTCCCAAGGTTTTCCCCATGAATTAATTTACCTGCATCCTCTTCCATATGTATTCTTGTAATTCCAATCCTCTTTTTATTTCCATCAACCTCTATATCAACATATCCACCAAAGCATATAGGTAATTCAAACTGGGATACCTGATAATTTTTGGGTAGATCAGGATAAAAATAGTTTTTTCGAGCAAAAACAGATTTCTCTTGAATATTACAATTTAGTGCCAGACCAGCTTTAATGGTATATTCAACCACTTTTTTATTTAAGACGGGTAGTACACCAGGCATACCCAGACAGACTGGACAGACATTTGTATTAGGTTCATCTCCAAAATTTGTAGAACAGGAACAGAATATTTTAGTGTTTGTATTTAGCTGTACATGGACTTCAAGACCTATCACAGATTCAAAATTCATATTATCTCCTCATAATTAATTTCCTTGTTACTCCAGATACCTGTCTCAATTATTTCAACACCTTTCATAGGCTTATTACAAACAAAAGAATAGGCCTTAAAGGGTATATCGCAACCATCAACATAGACATCAATAATTTTCTTTGATTTATCGTTGTACTGTGGTTCAAGAAAGTTAAGCAACCACTTTATATTACAAACAGAAATCAATTCCCCATAAACTTTATAACTCCCTTCCTGAAAAAAAGTAGGTAAACCTTTCCTCTTTGCAAGTGTTCCAAAAGTATACGCTAACCTATTTTCTAACACATATTCAGAAAATAGATTGTAAAATGGTCCATCTGACTTTAAAGTACCATACAAAAAAATCTTGTCAACAAATATATCTTTCCCTTTTTCATCAACCATATTCATATTCCACTATTTTTTTGAAAGGATAAAGTAAAAAGGGTTGTATGTCAATACATACCCCATATGATTTTTAAATTTTTCATAGGCTTCACAGAACTCGTTCATATTCTTTTTATTCCAGTGAACTTTTTTCACTCTGTTTACACCGGTATATTTTATATGCTTTAATATAGTCAAAGGGGATGGAAAACCTATATTATAAACCTTCTCATCAGAAAAAACTATTTTAAATTTATTTGAAAGTATACGCTTATAATAGTCATAACTGTAGTATTTAAGACCGATCTTTGTGATATCCCTTATTTCAATCAAATTTAAAGGACCAAAGGTTGTAAAGGCCAGAGTCCCACCATCCACAAGGGATGAGTGAAGTTTACCAATAAGCTTCTCAAAGTTATCAATCCATTGAAAAACTGCATTAGATACTATTAAGTCGTATCTGTCTGTCAAATCAATCTGTTCTATATCACCTAATATAAATTTGTGGGGGATGGCTATTTTAAGAAAGTTATTTATATCATTAAGATGCAGTTCATTGTAATGTATCTCTCTATGGATTATATCTGTAAGTAAACCTGTACCACAACCTATTTCAAGGATTTTATCGTAACTTATAAAATTGTTCTTTTTAAGTGCATTTACTATGTTTACAGCCATTCTCCTCTGAATATGGGCATTTTCATTATAAAAATTTGCAATTTTTAAAAATCTATCTTTACTATACACTAAGAATTTCCCCCCATGAATTAAATTTAAAAAATGGAAAATGTCCACCATCAACGATAACTTTTTCAAGCTCATTTTGCCAGAAACTAACTTGATTTTGAGGTGGAAAAATCCTGTCTGAGCTTGAAATTATAGCTTTATCAAAAATATTTTCTACCAGACAACCAATTTTAAAATAATCATTTATATATTTAAGCTCTTTTAGAGCTTTATTGGTATCAAAATCCAGCATCTCCTCAACTTTATTGTAATTCTCATCAAACACCCTATTATAAAACTTTACCAGATTTTTATCATCAAAACCTTCGAGAGTACCTTTGAATATATTTTCAGGTATTCCAAAATGGTTGTCAACAGGTCTTAATGTACCGTTTATAGCAATAGATCTATCAAATCTGATGTTACAAATATTTTTTATAGATGCAGCAATAAAAACACCAAAAGAATAAGCAATTAAATTGATAGATCTGTAGTTTTTAATATATAAAAAAAGGTCTAAATCGAGGGGTATCTCTCTATAATCATTTATATACAAAATATCCTGTTTACCATCCTCCAATCTTTTAAATATTGAAGAATTAAGGGAAAACCCATTGAAAAATATTATTAAATTTTTGCTACCAAAATCTTTCAATTCAATGTTCATAATCACCCACCCATTTTAAGATTTTACTTTCCAATTCTTCAATATCTGAAAGAGATATCAATGGATTAACCGATATTCTGATCCTGGAAGTCCCCTCCAGTACAGTTGGCGGTCTTATAGCAGGAGCAAGAATACCCTCTTTTTTTAAATAATCAGAAAGAGCTTTTGCTTTTACAGATTCACCCACAATAACTGGTACAATGCAGGAATTTCCAGCAGTTTTTAATCCAGAAGCTTTGATCTTATCACTTATTATTCGTGTATTATCAAAAAGTATACCCCTTTTATTACCAAACTCACCCATTTTACTTAAAATAAAATTGTTCCAGTTTATAACAACTGGGGGCAATGCAGTGGTAAATATGAGGGTTCTTGAATGATTTACTATCAGCTGGTGGAATAGATCATTTGTGGAAACAAAACCACCTATTGATGAGAAAGCCTTACCAAAAGTTCCAACGAAAATATCAACATCATCTATGACACCAAATTCATAAGCTAACCCTTTACCATCTCCATATACACCTACAGAATGAGCTTCATCAACATATAAAAAACAATCAAATCTATTTTTTATATCAGCAAGTCTTTTCAAATCTGCTATATCACCATCCATACTAAACAAAGATTCTGTTACTATAAAAACATTTTCATACTTTTCTCTATTGTTTAACAAATATTCCTCAATGTAATCATAGTCAAAGTGTCTATACCTTATATGCTCAGCAGATGACAATCTTATACCATCAACTATACTGGCATGATTCAGCTTATCTGATAAAATAAGATCTTTTCTGTCAGTTATAGCAGGTAAAACTCCTGAATTAAGATGGTAACCACTATTA